>CAXHAT010000058.1:0-40189 GCA_964014485.1 uncultured Deferribacteres bacterium | reverse complement strand
CCGGCTTATAGGTGATAACAACGTCCGCCGAAAGACCGGACTTGCCGGTTGTTCTGACCACGAGACGAATCGAACCGTCATCCTGCATTGTGGCGATGCTGGATGACGACATTTTTTGCTCGGCTTGTTGCTCATCGTTCTGATCGGCGCTTTCCACGACATTCTGCGGCTGCGGCTCTTTTTCTTGAATGCAACCGTAAAAGCTTGCAATCAACAAAAGCCATACGAACAGGCGTATTTTTAACAATATTTTCTCCTCCTAAAATTTCACGACGGCGTTCAAGCGCAGGCGGGAAATGAATTCGTTGTCTACGCCTTCCGGAACCTTGTTGCGGCGATGGATGTACCAGGTCAGATTGAAAATTGTGTTCTCTAACGCAACGTATTCACAAGTCACCGTGTGCTGTTGGTAATTGGTCGCGATAGTGGTGTTGTCGTTGGAGAAGGCGGCGAAGACCGCGTCCGTGTCTGTTTGAGAATAACCATAGCGCACACGCACGTCTTTCTTTTGCGAGGCGCGACCGACAAACAAGTCCAGCATAATGCCGGAATCTTCATCATTGACGGCGCCGCGATTTTTGACGAAATCGCCCACAAAACGAATCGGGGTTTTCTCGCCTGCTCCTCGGTACTCAAGGGAGACGATGAAATCAAGCAAATCGAAGTCGGAAAGGTAGCCCGTTTCGTCTGCGTTGAGAAAATTGCTGCGCGTATCGCCGGCGTCGGCGTTACTCAGGCTTTTTATCGTGTAATCGTAGTATGCGCCTGCAAAAGTCAGGCTGGCGTTCTCGCCTGCTTTAACGCCGAGCTGAATCTGGCCGCCGGTCATGTAGCTGTCGGAGACGAGCGTCCGTTCATCGACGATGGAATAGATGCCTGTGATTTTTGCGGAAGCATTTCCGGAGCCGGTCGAAGCGTAGCCCGCGGTCACGCCTTGCGGATTGACGTCGCCGTCCCAAACAAGATCGGTTTTCATAAACGGATTTGAAAACTTGCCGCCGGTGAAAAAAAGACCGTCTTTTTTATAGCTGAGAAAAGCCTGATCCAGCCCAATCTGAATATCATCAACGAATTGCCCCAAGGTAACGTCCGCCGTGTTCGGGTCTTCGCGCGAACCTGAAGCCAGCCGTGTTCCAAACGTCAAATATTCGCTCATCTGCTTTGTCATACTTGCTCGAAAACGCACGACTTCGCGGTGACGGTTGTTGTTTACGTCGCTTCGGCTCGTCACGAATTGGATATTATTGGTGTTCTCGTAGCGTAAACGAAAATCGCCTTTGAACTTCAGGCCAGAGTCGATCTGCGCCATAACTTGATTGGTCATTATGAAAAACGATGCTGTGCTCAGGAAGGCGAGGATAATGCGCTTCATTCCTCGGATGCGGAATGATCGAAAAGCTTCGTCACTATCTTTCATGATTCATTCTCTCGCTGATTTGTGTAGAACAAATGCCCCGTCCGGCGGGACGATCAAGAGAAACTGGCTGTTTCTCTGGGCCGCCCGCACCGGTCGGAACATTGAATGGGGGAGGAAGGAAATTTTGGGAAGGGGCAAAGGCGCAAAGGATCAAAGGCACAGAGTGTTTTGATGCAGTATTCGTAGAAAAACTTTGTGCCTTTGCCCCTTTGTCACTTCTATTTACTAAAAACGCTTGTGGCGAATTGTAGTTGAAACGCGGGATCCGGAGCCTTGCGTTCGCCGAATTTCAGGTAGAGCGAGGGGACGACGAACAGGTTGATCAGCGTTGAAGTAATCAATCCGCCGAGAATCACAACCGCCATCGGATGCTCAATCTCGTTACCGGGAATCTGACCGGCGACAACAAGCGGAATCAAAGCCAGGCCAGTTGTCGTCGCCGTCATCAAGATAGGCGCCAATCGTTCTTTCGCACCACGAAGCACCAGCTCAGGCCCAAATCTCATGCCTTCCTGATCTTCGAGTTGTTGAAAGTGGTTGATCATCAAAATGCCGTTGCGTGCGGAAATCCCCAGCACGGTGAGAAAGCCCACCATCGAGCCGAGCGAGATGACCCCGTCGCCCATCCACGCCGCGATCACGCCGCCAACCAGGGCCGAGGGCAAGAGGACAAAGGAAATTGTTGCCAGACGCCCGCTCTTGAATGATGTGTACAAGAGCAGGAAAATGGCGATCGCGGCAATGACGGCAAAGATGAGCATTTTATCTTGCGCAGCCTGTCTCTCCGTGTACTCTCCCAGCAGCACCGGGTAGTATTCCTGTGGAAAATCTACAGTCGCCAGCGCAGCCTCGACGTCACGATAGACTTCGCCAAGATCGCGCCCGCGCACATTGCCGCCGACGTCCATGCGCCGCTTGAGATGTTCGCGATACACGACATTGGGCGTCGGTTTAACTTCAACGCTGGCCACGTCCTGTAATTGCACATGGCCGCCGCCGGGCACGTCGATCAACATTTCCTTGACGTCGGTCAGGCTGTTGCGCGCCGCCGGGATGCTCCAGACGTTGACGTCGTAAGTGCGGTTGGCAACATGAATATCACCAGCTTCCTCTCCGGCGATCATTGTCGTCGCGGTCCGGCGAATGTCACCAGGTTTGAGACCGTATTTTTGCGCCTTCTCGAGGTCGACCTTAACTTCGATATGCGGAATCTGTTCCTGAAACGAAATGTGCAAGTCGATAATGCCTGGTATGTTTTCGAGCGCGTCCTTGACGTCATGCGCTTTTTCCTCCAGCATTTCCAACTCGCTGCCAAAGATGCGCACCACGATGGCCTCCGAGGTGCCGGTCAGCACTTCGCGTATGCGCTCTTTGAGATAGGTCTGAACATCGCGATAAATTCCAGGATAGCCGTCGACCACTTCCTGGATACTGGCCAGGGCCTCGTCATAATCCACCGCGGGATCGACGCTGACCCAGTGCTCGGCAAAGTATATTCCGACGACTTCATCCATGATCAGCGCCTGGCCGATGTGGTCGCCGAAATTGAGAATGCCGGGGAGAGCGAGCAGTTCCTTGCCGCTGTCGATAGTGCTCCGCCGCATCTCCTGCAAGGAGGTGGCGGGTTTGGTCAGCCAGTGCATCAGGAAATCCCTTTCCTTGAAGTCCGGCAGCAGAGACTGTCCCAGCCGCGGCCAGATCAAGACGCCGGCCAACACAACGACGGCGACAGTAGCATAAGCGGTGCGCGGCTTATCGACAATTTTGGCGAGCAGCTTGTTGTATCCACTATGCAGCCGACGCGTGAGCGGGGACTCGCGCTTCTCCAACGGCGCATTGCGAAACAACAGAAAGGCCATCGCCGGCGTAACGGTCAACGCCACAAGCGTGGAGGCGACAATTGCAATCGAAAAGGCCATGGCAAGCGGCTTGAAAAAGGCGCCGGACAGACCTTCCATAAAAAAGACCGGCAACAAAGCCGCAATCTCGATCAACGTTGAGAAGATGATGGCGTGGCGCACCTCTATCGACGCCATCAGTATCGTTCTGCCAAGTGAAATCTTTTTGCCTTCCTTGCGAAATTGGCGCAGGCGGCGCACGATGTTTTCAACGTCGACGATGGCGTCGTCGACCACCGCTCCCAGGGCGATGATAAGCCCTGCTAAAATCATCGTGTTGATGATTGCACCTTGCAGATAAAGCACAATCATAGCGGTCATGAGCGACAGGGGAATCGCCGTGCAACTGATCAGCGCCGTGCGCCACTCATAGAGAAAGGCAAACAGCACCATAATCACCAGAACCGCGGAGATGAGCAGCGCGGTGTTGAGGTTGCTTATGGCCGTCTCGATGAATGTGGCGGGCCTGAAGATGGCCGTGTCGATCTCGATATCCGGGGGCAGCCCGGGTTTTACCGCTGCCATGGCTTCTTCAACGCCCTTGGTCACCTGCAGGGTGTTGCCCCAGGGGAATTTTTCCACAATGAGCAACAGGCCGACGTCGTCGTTGATGATGCCGTCGCCAATCAACGGCTGGTGGCCGATCACGACTTCGGCGACGTCCTTGAGATAGAGCTGCCGGCCATTCCTGATCGCAAGCGGCACATTGCCCAGCTCGTCCGCCGTGACGTTTTCATAATCCTTGGCCATAGGCAGGATATGGCGGACTTGCAACCGCTGGTTCGGGGTATCCACCCAACCGCCGGAGCCGACGTAGTGCCCGTCTGACCAGCGGAACAAGCCGACGTCGAGAGCGTCGGCCGTCGCATCCATGACTTCATCCAGCGTCACCTTGTGCTCTTTCATTTTGTCCGGGACAACGTTCACTTGCAACATTTCAATGCGTTCGCCCCAGATGGCGACGTTGGCCACGCCGGGGACGCGCTTGATACGCTGCTGAATCGTCCAGTAGGTGATCATCGACAAATCGATGACGGATCGCTCTTTCGACGAAATACCGATTTTTATCATCCGGCTTGTCGCCGACAGCGGCGGCAGAAGAATCGGCGGGCTGGCCCAAGGCGGTAACGTCGGGGTGACGGTTGCCAGGCGCTCGTTCACCAACTGCCGCGCCAGCATCAAATCGGTGTCACGCTCGAAATACATTTTGATTGCTGACAACTGCGGAACCGACCGGGAGCGCATGACGGTCATGCCGGGGATTCCGGCCAGCACATGCTCCAGCGGTACGGTAACCAGTGATTCGACTTCTTCCGGAGAAAGCCCGAGGCTGATCGTCTGAATCTCCACCATCGGCGGGGCGAATTCGGGAAAGACGTCCACGGGCATTTTTTCAAGCTGCCTGACGCCGAAGTACATCAATCCGAGCGCACCGGCAAGGACGAGATACCTGAACTTCAGGCTCGATCCTACAATCCAACGTAACATTTTAAAACCTCGCGGTTTTTGGGTACAAAGGGACAAAGGAGCAAAGGGCCAGAGCGGCAAAGGCTTAGGTGAAAAGTTCGCACGCTTCGCAAATCGTTTTGCTCCTTTGGATTATCTTTGTTGGATGAAAAACATGATTTCTTTAGTTAAGCCTGATCAATTCAATTATGCGGGATGTTGAGCGGGAGAAGCGTCATGATCAAAACTTTTCGTGAACTCATTGTCTGGCAAAAATCCATGCAGCTTGTGACGAATATTTATCGATTGTCGCAGGCGTTTCCGCGAGAAGAACGGTACGGATTGACCAACCAGTTAAGGCGGTCGGCTGTTTCCGTGCCGAGTAACATCGCGGAAGGTTTTGGTCGACAGACAACAAAAGATTATCTCCGATTTCTTCAAATCGCGATGGGATCGCTTTTCGAATTTCAAACGCAACTGGAAATTGCCAAAAACCTGGAATTTTTAAGTAGGACTGACTTTGATTCAACCTTCGAAGCCAGCCGTGAACTCGAAAGAATGCTCAGCAGCCTCATTCGAAAGTTGAAATCAAAGGAACAAAGCGGCAAAGGATCATAGGAGCAAAGATTCAATACTCTGCTCCTATGTCACTTTGCACCTTTGCCCCTTCTTTAATGTCCTACCTCGAATTCCGTCCCGTAGATTTCCGCCACAGCTACTGTCGCGACGACTGTGCCGGCAGGCGGGCCGTCCTTCAAGTAGGCCGTATCGCCTCTTATTTCGTCGACGTCAACTTTAGCTCGTACAAAGGTTCGAGCTTGAGGACTGGTATAGACCCAGGTCTGGCCCTGCGGGTCGTATATCAACGAGGCGTAGGGAACAGTTTTTTTCCCTGCCTGCTCGCGAACCTCGTCGGTTTTGACGTCGAGGCGCTGCATCGCCCTTTCGGTCAAAGTGATTTTGCTGAGATCAGACCCTGCAATAGGCTCGACTTCGGCGGGATGTACGCCGTGGTCATCGTGCCCATGCCCCTGGCATCCGAAAAACATCAGGCCGCAGACAACCAGTGCTGTAAAAAGATTACGGAGAATCGTTTGCATCTTTCCCTCCTTGTTATTGACTAACTTTTGTTGATTCTTCTTCAGCTTCTTCTCCAAAAGCGCTTGCGGCGGGGCCGGGAACTTCTTCCTCGGTAATAACCGTGACCGGAATCAGGTCAAGGTCTTCTTCGCGGGCTTCGCCAAACATCAGGTATATGGCAGGAACGCCCATTAAGGTGAGCGGCGTCGCAGTAACCAATCCGCCCAAAACGACAACGGCTAGCGGCTGCGCGATTTCAAGACCGGCGATGCTGCCGGCAAATGCAAAGGGTAGAAAGATGAGTGCGGTTGCGAACGCCGTCATCAAGATCGGCCCAGACCGTTCCCTTGTGGCGCGTTGTACGAGCTCAGCGCCGAATTCCTCACCTTCACTCTCGAGCTGCCGGTAGCGATTGACTAGCGTGATACTGTTGCGTACAGCTATGCCAAAGACTGCGACAAATCCGACAATCGAGCCGAATGACACTAGGCCTCCGGTGCTCAGGAATGCCGCCACAGCGCTTCCGGCAAGCGCCATCGGCAGGGTCAGGAAAACGGCGGTCGCAAGTCGCCAGCTTCCGAAGAAAACTTGCAGGAGCAAGAAAATGCCGATTGCGGCAGTAATCGCAAATGCCAAAACGCGGTTCTGGGCGGCAAGGCGCTCGGCATATTCACCCATGATCTCCGCGCGGTATTCGAGCGGGAAGCTGATACCGTCGACGCCGTTTTCGATATCGGCCGCAATAGCGGCGAGATCGCGACCGTCTACATCCGCAACGACGTCTATCCGGCGCGCCACTGCATCGCGATGGATTTCTGCGGCGGAAGGTGCGATACGTACATCGGCAACGTCTCTCAAACGTACATGCCCGCCGTCCGGCTTGTCGATCAAAAGATTTTGAATATTGCTTATATTGTGGCGAACATCAGGAATGCCCCACACCACCACATCGAATACTTTCTGTTCTTCAAAAAGACTGCCTACGGTGATGCCTCCCACCAGAGCGGCGGCGGCCCGGCGGACGTCACCCGGCTTGACGCCTATTTGTTTGGCCCTTTCGATATCGACCTCGATTTCCACAGTTGGCATTTGCTTGGGATACTGCACTTTCGGATCGACAATACCGCTGACGCCCGCCATCATCTTCTGCACTTCATCGGCCTTTTGACGGATGACGTCGAAGTCTTCGCCGTAAACGCGTACGACCAGGGATTCGCCGGTTCCCGTAAGCTCTTCTCTGACTTGCGCCTGACGATAGGTCAATACTTCAGGCGACAGGCCGGGGTAGCCGGAAACCGTTTCCTTGACCGCGGCAACGGTCGCATCATAATCGGCGTTTGGATCGATACTGACCCAAATGTCGCTGGCGTTGATATTGGTGTGTTTATCCGACATGATCGCTCGCCCGACGTGGGCGCTGACATTGAGGACGCCCGGAATACCGCGGAGCTCGCGGCTGGCTAGCGTTGTTACCCGGGTCATTGCAGGATGAGAAGCAGCCGGATTGCCTGCCATGCGAACCACAAGATTGGTTTCCTTTAAATCCGGCAGCAGAGATTCCTGACGGAGAAATGCTGTTGAGATGACGCCGACGAGCGCGACAACGCAGACTGCCGCAAAGGCAGGTTTTGGTACGCGCGACGCCCACCCGAACAGTCCGCTATGAATGCCGCGCAATATGCCGGAAATCGGAGAATCTCCGCTTTGCAAGGAGCCTTGGCGAAGAAGTAGCAGGCTCAGGGCTGGCGTCACAGTCAACGCAACCGCCAGCGAAGCCAGCAGTGCCAGGAAGTAGCCGGTCGCGACCGGCTGGAAGAATTCTCCGGATACGCCTTGGAGGAACATAACCGGCAGAACAGCCAGTACCATAATCGCCGTTGCGTAGAGAAGAGGACTACGCATCTCTGCCACAGCTTCATAAAGAATGGTTGCCGTCGACTTGCCGCTGTCTTCCGCACTCGTCTCACGTAAGCGCCGGGCAATGTTTTCGATACCGACGATCGCATCATCAATCAGCGCGGCGAGGGCGATCATCAACCCTGCGATGATCATCAGGTTGAGCTCGATTCCCATAGCGTTGAGCACGCCGCCCGCTACAATTGCAGACGTCAAAACCGTGACGGTGCTGATCAACGCCGTGCGCCAGTTGAAGAGAAAGGCAAAAAGCGCGACAATCAGGAGAATGCCGCTGATGAGAAATGTCGAGGTCAGGTTTCCGACCGCCTGCTCGATGAATGTTGCCGGCCGAAAAAGCGTGGGGTCCATTTCCACGCCAGGCAAGCCGTGGCTCAACGACGTCAACGCCGATTCGACTTCGCCTGTTACATCTTTGGTATTTGCCCAGGGAAATTTTTCGACGACCAGCATGAGTGAAGCTTCATCATTGACAAAAGCGTCACCGATCAGCGGTTGGTGGTCTTCCACGACAGTGGCAATATCACCGAGACGCTTCGAGGGCGCGCCTTCGATGGGTACCTGGGCCAAGTCCGCCGCCGTTTGGATCGGTAAAACATGTCTGACGGTTAGTCTCTGATTCGGTGTCTCAATCCAGCCGCCGGTGCCAGGCGTTGAGGCTTCAAGATAACTCAACGGTGAGGACCACAGCGAGTTGCCGGCGGTATTGATGACTTGCTGTAGGGTCAGCCCTTGTGCACGCAAGTTTTCGGGATCGACCTGCACCTGAAGCTGCCGCTGGCGTTCGCCCCAGATGGAGACATTTGCGACGCCATCTAAACCCATCAGTTTGGGCGCAATCGTCCAGCGCGCGAGCACTGACAAATCAATCAGAGACAATGTGTTCGAGGTTACACCGATCTCCAGACATCGGCTGGCTGAGGCGACCGGATCGACCATCGTCGGCGGGGTCGAAACCTGCGGCAATGCAAAGATTTCTGTCATACGCTCCGTGACAACCTGCCGGGCGCGCATAATATCCGTTCCTCTTTCGAAAGTGAGAATGATCGACGACATGCCTGGTATCGACACGGAACGGATTTCTTCAGCCCAGGGCGTGCCGTTGAGCATGTCCGCCTCCATCGGCGTTGTGACCATCGCTTCCACTTCCTGGGCGGATAGACCGAGCGCTTCCGTCTGAACTTCCACATAAGGCCGCGAGAACTCCGGCAAGGCGTCCATCGGCATTTTGCTAAGCTGCGTGAAGCCGAAAACAATCAGCAGTGCAGCAGCAGCAGTCACGACGAGCCGGCCTTTCAGGCTCGACCCAATAATCCATCGCATCATAATGAGACCTCCTCCTTTCGATGAGCGCAAGAGCATTGGACAGTGTGTTGTTTCAAGGCTCTCGCAAGTTCAGTTAGGGTTCAGTTCCAGAAATTATTATCTTGGGGGCTTGTTCTAAACACTCGCTTCAAACAGCGTTTGCTGTGAGAATTCTGGATCGGCGGAATGTTGAAACCGCATCACTCCAACAATCCAAGATTCCAACACTCCATTTTGCCTATTTTCGCTGCTCCGCCGGGGTTGTGTGAGCGTAGACGTTTTTGCTGTTTTTGTATGCGCTTTTCTCGAGCTTTAATACGCTTTTGCGCACCTTCGCCAACTTCTTGCCTTCAAGATGCTCGACTTTGACTAACGCCAGCGTTTCCTTGTTCGGATCGCTGTCGCCTTCCCAGCCGACCTTGATATTGCCGACGCCGCGCCCATAGTATTTGATTTGATAAGCGCCCGGCTCTTCCTTCGCCCACTCCTTGATCACCAGAACATCGTCGAAATTTTTATAGGGCGTTTCAGCTTTTTCGCCAACCTTGTAGGTCACGCCGCGATCCGTCCAGCCAACCGCAGGGCCCCAACCTTGCGAGTAACCGGGCGTACCGACTTTTGGCTCCGCTTTCATCATAATGCCCGCAACGGCGTCCTCAATGCCGTGCAACCATGCCGGAGCCGCGACGAGCTTACCGTCATCGTATTCTTCCGGATATTGCCCGAGATGCCAAACTGTACCTTCGTCATCCTGCGCAAAGAAAACGATCTCCGTTTCTTCCAAGGCGCCGTCGGCGTAATCCTGATCCCAGCAGACAACTGTGCGCACGCCTGCGATGACCTTGATCAGATCGGTAACAGTAAAAACGACTTTATGAGGAATTTCTTCGCCATCATCTTCAATCGTTGATCCTTCCCAGGTGAGCCGCATACCGGGATTGAGTGGAAAATACGGGTTGTCAACCTTGGTCGGATTGCTGAAATTATTCGGATTGAAATCTTCCCATTCCTTTTCAGGTTTTTCTTCATCCTGCGCCAAAACGCACGTACTTGCGATGCTCAGACAGGTGAAAAACACCATTAGAGAAAATGTCCTCCCAATAAAACCGCTGCATAATAGGCTCATTATTTAACCCTCCTCGATTTTTGGAATGTTTATTTGCTCATGTCATTCAGAAGCTGTTTTAAAAGTCTCGCAGTGACGGTCGAAAGTAGCCCGGAAGTTCACTTCCGGGGAAGACGACGTTTTGTTTTTTGTCGAGTCCCGTCAGAGACGGTTGAGATTTTATCGCGTTTCCAGCCTCAATCGTCCCTGGCGGGATTTAAGATCATAAGAGACCATCGGTTCCAGGCGATAAATCGCCTGGCTATTATCAAGCACCCTTACGGGATTTTTAAAACAGCTTCTCAGAACTAAAACCGTAGGGCGTACTGAAGCTTCAAGGGAACTTCACGCGAAACGAATTGCCAGCGCTTGACACCGCGAACATCGTCCGTCTCGCGCACCCAATTGTGATTATAAACCAGAAAAAAGTCGCCCAATGGATCGAAGGTCCAACGCAAACGGATGTTGGCGCCCAGTTCGTTGCTTTCATTGTCGAATTGTGTCAAGCTGCTCAGTTGAAGGTCGGGTGAGAAGTTCAATTGCAAACGCGCGCCAAAGAGTTCTTCCGTAAAATCAGTTTCTTCCAATTCGGCGGCGTCTTCTTCTTCAGTGTCTTCCGGCAGCGCCATGACCGTGCCCGTGTTGCGCTCCGTGCTCAACTCAAGCGTGAGAAACGACGAAACTTTCAACCCCACCCGGCCTTCAATGGTATTCAAATCGCCGTTGTAAAAATCGCCGAATTCCCACACAAGTCCCGCGCTGAACCTTCGTTTTTCCGCCGTACGAAAGCCCGCGAAATACCGCGTCCATTCATAAGGTTCGCCAGCAAAATCGGCGGACGGAAGATCAGTGTCGGAAGCGACTTCAAAAGCTTCGTCCGGTCTGTCGCCTTCGAGCAAAAAGCCTCCCTGGAAACTGTCGCCGCTTTCCAACTGCCAGTTCAGCGGCATGAGCGTCACTTCATACGTTTCCCATTCGTTGCTCTCAATATTATCGAAGAGCCGGAAGCCGATTTCGTGCGTCATTTGCCGCACCAATTCCCAGGACGGGCGCGGTCTGAACTCGCCGCTGAAATCCCAGATTTGCACGCCGGTGCGCGGCGTGAAAGCCAATGACGGCTCAAAACCATCTCCAACGCGCACGGCGCCGAAGCTGAGGTCGAAAAGTTCGTTGGGATATTCGATTCGGAGGCCGTAGGCGTTTTTATCGTCTTCCAAATCTTCGCGATCGTTCGTCATGCCCCACAGGCTTAAAACAAAGTTTTTTTCATTCAGAAAATTCGACGTGCGGTAGGTAAAATCGAGTCCGCCCGACCAACTGTCGGCGCGGCCAAATTGGTCGCCGAACGTCGCCATTGCGCCAATAGATGATTCCTCCAGAATATTCTGGTTGATGCGGATCGCGCCCATCGTCGCGTCAGGCACATGGATTTTTATGTCTTCGTCAGCGTCGCCGACGTCGAGGCTGTCAATTTGCCGTGTGTTAACCACTAATGCGGCAATATTGGTGTTGCCAATGCGTCCGTTAATTTTGCCGCCGACGTCAATCGGAATTTCCGCCAAATCGTCCTCGCCCGCCCCGATAAGACCGATGCGTCGGCTGAAAAATGGAATGAACGTGTCTTCGTCCAGCCCCACGCCGAATTCAAAAATATCCGAACCTTGCAGAAAAAAGGAGCGCTTTTCCGGGAAAAAAAGATCGAAGCGCGTTAGGTTGATTTGTCGAACGTCCACCTCGGTTTCAGCAAAATCGGTGTTTGTCGTCAAGGCGGCGGTCAAGTTCGGCCCCAGCCTTTGGGTAATGTCCAGGCTCGGGTCGCCGTCGAATTCATTGTCTTCGTCCGGCCCCAGTTTTTGCCCAACACCGACGAGCGAGGCGCGAATACTCAAGCCCAAGCCAACGTCGAAGGAGGGAAGGCCGTCCAAAAGTCCGGCGCGGCTGGTTTGGAAAATTTCAAAATCCTGGCTCGCTCCCGACCAACGGCTGATTTCTTGCAAACGCTGAACGTTGCGCTGGACGTTGAAGCCCCACGTAGTTAAATCTTTTTTAAAGCTGAGACTTTTGATCGGAATGCGAATTTCAGCGTACCAGCCGGAAGCGTCGCGGGAAGTCTTGGCTTCCCAAACCGTGTCCCAGTCGCCGTTGACGTCTTCGCCTTGCTCAATCACGAGACCATCGAAGCGCGCACCGCTGGGATTAACCGCGAAAACATAGCCAGAGCGGCCGTCGAGAAAAGTATCGAGCACGAGAAGAACATGATCTTCCGAAGTGAGCATAACAACGTCGCCTTCCGAATCGAGCTGAGAATCACGCGATTTCGAGAAGGACACAATTCCCCCGGGATCATCATCATAACACCGGATTGCGAAAATCAATTCACTTTGGTTAGCAAAGGCGCGGACGACAGTGCGGCTTTCCGGTTCACCGCCTTCTTCCGGCTCCACCATAATGAGGTTCGCGATAGAGTCTGGAGCTTGGCCGTTCTTTGCATTGACAATTCCGTCAAATTTAAAGTTCGAAGGGATTTGACTGATTTTTAAAACGGGACGCGCCCCTGGCGGAATTTCCTCTTCCTCGTCTTCTTCCTGCGCCCAGGAAGGATTTGCCGACGCCAAAAGAGGAACAATCAAGAAACTCAACAAAACCAATCGTCTGAATTCCATCCTCCACACCTCTTACCATTCATGCAGTTCAGATTGCAGAGTTTGCGTTGGTCGCTGTACAGACGTCTTTTGACAATTCCTGTGCCAGTGCAAGAAAAATGGCGTGATTCGTCGGTTAAGGCATGTTTATTAAACACTTGAGCTAGGCGGGCAACGGCAGGCGTTCGAATGGCGAGTCATAAATTTTATGAGGCGCTGCGATTCTACTTAAAAAAAGTCATGGTGAAGTCGCAGTTTGAAGTAGTCATAAAATCTATGATTAAATTCAGAGTTTTTATGATTTTTGTGCTGTAACGTGAGTTCGCTCTAAGAGTGCATTTGGAAAGTCCCTGTCTTGTCATTCCGTAGGAATCTTTTTGGGTCGCCAGGCATGAACGTTCCCACAATTTTTGCGGAAAAGCCTAAAAAAGATGCTTACAACATGACAATTTTGGATTTTCCAAATACGCTCTAAGAATATCTGAATTCATTTTGTGCCAAAGGCGTCTTATTCCCTTTTTGAAGGAGGATTTTAAGACGACCATACACAATTTTTGTAACCTACATCTTACGTCGAACTCGGGTTACGATTGATTGTTTTGTGCAGTCACCGTTTTTGTGGGAGGATGACAATTGGGGGAGTTGAACGTGAATTGATAGTTTATGAATAATCCAGGCGAATGTTGGATTTAAGCAAAAATGGCTAATTCTCTGCGTCCGCAAAGTGATGTTTTTTCAATAAATACGGCAGGTTTCTCGGGTCGATTTGCAAAATTTTCGCCGCGATTTTTTTAACGCCATGCGCGCGTTTCAGTGCTTCTACAATGATTTCTTTTTCAAGCAGGTTCAATCGTTTGCGCAGACCGAGTCCACTGATCATTTGTGCGCTTTCGACCGGTTTGCCGCCAAGCGTCAAGTTCGACGGCAAATCGGACGGTTGAATTAATTCGGTTTTGCCGACAATAACCGCATACTCCACTGCATTCTTAAGCTCGCGAACATTGCCCGGCCAATCGTGCTGCATCATCAACGCCGTCGCTTCCGGCGCGAACCCTTGAATGTCTTTGCCGACTGCGACGTTATATTTTTTGAGAAAATGACGCGCGAGCAATGGTGCGTCTTCTTTCTTTTCACGTAACGGCGCGATGAAAATAGGGAAAACGTTGAGACGGTAGTATAAATCCTCGCGAAATGCACCGTTAGAAACGGCCTGCTGCAAATCAACGTTGCTGGCGACAATCACCCGGACGTCAACGGCAACGGCGCTTGAACTGCCGACGCGCTGAAACTCGTGGTCTTGCAAGACGCGCAAAAATTTGGCTTGCCCGGCCAAGGTCATCGAATTAATCTCGTCGAGTAAAATCGTACCGTGGTCGGCCTGTTGAAACCTTCCTCGACGGTCACGCATCGCGCCGGTGAATGCGCCTTTGACATGGCCGAACAATTCGCTTTCAAGCAGCGCCTCCGGTAAAGCCGCGCAATTGACTTTGACAAACGGCCCCTCGGCGCGCATACTATGGTAATGAATCGCCTGCGCGATGATTTCCTTTCCGGCGCCGCTTTCACCCTGAATCAAAACCGTGCAATCGGTTGTTGCGACCTGCCCGATACGTTGACACGTCTCTCTGATTTGACGACTTCTGCCAATAATGTTCGGGAAATCGTACAGACGTTCCGCCGCTTCGCCAGATGTGCTGCGAGGGCTGCGCTTCAATGCGCGCCGGCGCTTTTTCGAAGGCAGAGCGTCGTTTTGACGATCAATTTGTCGAACGAACACGAGTTGCAATGACTTGTTAGGCTGGCTCACGACGTTGGTTTTTATCTCAATCGGAATCGCCCCGCCGTTTTTTACGCGAAAAACGGTGACTGAAGCGGCAGCTCTGTTTTTAGAAAAAGCGTCTTTGGGGAGAGAATGTCCATTGGCTTGGATAAAGCGGTTCAGGTGCAGACCGCGCAGTCGCGAGCTTGGATATCCGGACAAATGAGCGGCGGTTTTATTGGCCTCGAGGATTTCGCTGTTCGCCGGGTCGAGGATAAAAATGGCTTCCCCGGTTTCATCAAAAATCGCCTTGTGTACGTTTTCCAGTTCATGAGGGACGCCGTTTGCGCCTGGAATCCGCCCGTTAGCCCCAGATCTTTTCGAAACGTCTCTGCTTTTTGCTTCCACGTCTCTGCTCCTTTGGCTGCCTCCAAGAATTCAGGCAAACTGAAAATTCTCAGAATTCAGATACGACTTGATGCAGTCCAGGAAGTCGCTCAACAGCGCGCTGCCAGTTATGCGACAACGCGCTGTTGAACGGCAGGCGGATCAAGCCTGCAAATTATCCGCGTTTTTGAAGAACAAGAAAACGGTAACCAGTCAACCTTTCGAATGACTATTTTTCGGAGTGCGACGATTCATCGTCGCCTGTGGCGGCAAACCAAACTCAAACGCTGAAGCGTTTAACTCCGGGATAAGTTGCCTCTCGAGCAAAACCGCAAGTGCACTTGGTCGGCAGAACGGTTGCTTTGGCGGCCAACCAAGCGCTTGCTAATATGTCGCCTCGCGCAAAAGTTGCGGTAATGTTCGGCTGAGGTGAGACTTTAACACCGCCGGGAAGCTCGCCGCCGATCGTCCGCTTTTTTGCAAAGCGGGAAGCTTCCGATCTTCGATCAATAAAATGACTTTTGAGGCCGGTGCGCGCTCTTGAAATTTTTTCGCAAATTGCAAACCCTTCATTTTGGGCGGAAACAGGTCTACCAAAATCACATCGAAGAATGTTGTGCGTAGTTTTTCTTCCGCTTGTTCGAGCGTCGATGTCGTCGCCACTTGATCCACGCCACAAATCAAAAGCAGGTTTGTGATGGATTCTCTGAACGATTGATCTGCATCCGCCACAAGCACTGAAATTTGTTGACTCATGGCGATAAACTCTTTGTTAACGTTCACCCAATCTATCGAATGATCGACGTGACGTAACGCATGATGATGATCATTTTTCACTATGAGCGGAAAAACAACTCTTGTGCCACGAGCCGCTGGAAGCGGATGAGATTTTCAAGTTCGATTAGAAACAACTAGTTAAACTGATTTGTCAATTTCTGTCCAATGTAAATTGAAAATTCAATCTCATAAAATTTATGAGCCGGTAACCTTTATTCGAGCGGCTGTAACCAATAAAAGATTTTCTAGAAAAGATCGGGATTCTTATGATTTTCCGGCAGCGCCAAGCTGCTTGCCCGAATGAAGTTTTGGGTTTCAACTATCAAAGCCTGCTGGATGCAGTTTTCCAATTGACGAACATTTCCCGGCCAATCATATTCTTGAATTTTCAACATCGCTTCTTCAGAAACGCCGTGTATTCTGCGGTTCAGTCGGGCATGTCTTTTAACAAAATGCCGTACGAGCAACGGCACATCTTCCTTGCGGCGCCGAAGCTCTGGAATGGGAATGGAGCGCTTTCTCAAGAGCCGGTGCAAACTCTCCAGAAATTCATTTCTTGTGACCGCTTTCGAAAGGTTGATTCGTGTGGTTGCAATAACGCGCGCATTTATACTCAATGTTTTCGCCGAGCCTGTTCGGCTGAATTTTTGTGTTTTTAGCGCCTGGAAAAGTCTGGCTTGGCACGCTTTGGACAAAGCCTCGATGTTGGCAAGAATCAGAGAACCTCCCTTTGCCGCAGCTAATGCGCCGGGATTTCCGCAAGGCGAACCCGCCAAAATTCCTTCGACGTGACCAAAAATTTCGCTTTCAACCAATGCCGGATAAGTGGAAGCGCAGTCAATCATAAACAATGGCAAGCCTGATCGGCGGCTGTAAAAATGGGTCGCGTGCGCCGCCAGTGTTTTACCAACGCCGATCGACCCTTGACACAAAACCGGCAAGTCTGTCCGAACCGCCCGCCCAATCAGGCGGCAAATTTCCCGAATAGCCGCACTTTTGCCGATGATCTCCGGGACAGGAGCGTTAGTCCAAAAGGTTTGCGGCGGCGTTTTGGGCTGTTGACTGCGTCTGAATTTTGTATGACCGCCTGACGAGCGCAAATATCCTGGTTGCGTAAAAACCAGGCTCACCGTCCCTTTCCGCGAAAGATCAGGTTTGGCTTCGCGCAGATTTCTTCGTAATAGAATAGCGTCGCGCGCATCGCGAAATTCGGTCAGAATTCCCCGAACTTCTTCCGGCTGTACTCCAATAAAAAGAACTTTTCGTCCCATCTTGATTTGCCTAAAAAGCGTGTTTAAAACTCCTCGGCTGAAGCGGCGACGGTTTTGATTTCACATTTTTTTAGCGCTTTGACGCCGCGTGTGAAAAGTCAACGGGAAAATATTGAAACGGCTTGATGTAGATTTTCGATTTCTTAAGCCAGAGGGGATGAAGCTGGAGAAGATTCGGACACAAAAAACGCACAGGAGAGAGACTGTCTGCGTAGCTTTGACGGTTCGATCAGCAAGTGCTGTGAGTATTTCAATCGCAATTTGGACTTGGCTGCAAGCCTTTGATATGGAAATTGTAACTGATGTTACGCACTCTTGAAAATTCCTCAAGCAGCACCAGAGAAACATCGATTTTACGTCATTCCCGCCTGCGCGGGAATGACTTTAACAGGAGTTTCTTTGGCTTCATAGCTGGCGCGTAACATCAGATTGTAATTTAGAAAAAGCAAATGAGCAAGGAAATAATGCCGATTAATGAATTTCAGTAGCTGTGGTTGTTCTGGCGCATGCGGGGGCGTGAAAGACTTTGAAAAATGTCTTGGACGTTAAACGCCTCTATTTTCTATTGCAATAATCGACGCGGACGGAAGCCAATCTGCGGCGTGGATTAATGGCAAACGCAAAACATCAGTTTTGATGAGGCTGCAAGCGTTCGGCAGTGAAATGAACTGATTTTTTTCAGCGGCGTATAAGCGACTCATCCAAGATCATCATTCAATTTTCGTTCTCTTTGCTCGATGAACAGTCTTCTATTTCGCCATTCTTTCGCACCCGGCAAACGCCTCAACGCCAACTTTTGGATAAGAACCCGCCGCACCGTGAATCCGGCTGATTCGACGAAAATACAAGCTCTGACCAATGAAGTTATTGCGTTGACCGGAGCAGAAACAATCCCTGATCGAAAAACAAAATTTAAACGTTGCGCCAAGCTGCTGCGATTGGCGACGTCCGCGTGGTTTTTGGCTCTCTGGACGTTGCCGCTTTTGGCTCAGAACGGCCGCATGCATTTCGAGCGCATCGAAGGCGCCGAGAACTTGAACGGACGATCCATTCGCGCTATGCTGCAAGACAGTTTTGGCTACATCTGGATTGCGACTTCCGAGGGATTGCTGCGCTATGACGGTTACGAGGTGAAATCCTTCATTTTCCAACCCTTCGATTCAACTTCCCTGACTGCAAATTCAATCACCGCGCTGCACGAAGACGGGCGAGGCGACCTTTGGATTGGCACAAGCGCCGGCCTCTGCCGTCTGAAGCGCGAAAACCGCGACCGAGGCGTTTTTCAGCAATTTCTGCACGATCCGAAAGACGCCGCCACGCTTACCAGCGATGACGTCAGCGTCATTTATGAAGCGCGGGACGATGTGATTTGGGCGGGGACGACGTTCGGCTTGAATCGATTCGACCGCGCAACGCAAACCTTCAGACGATACCTGCGCCTGAGAGGTGAATTGCATGGCTTGTCCAACAATTTCATTACCGCTCTTTCTGAAGCCGAAAACGGCGATTTGTGGGTGGGTACTTTTCGCGGCGGACTCAACAGGCTCGATCCCACAACTGGAACGAGTCAGATTTTTCTGGCGCAGCACCCGCGTTTTATCCCGCTCTACAAAAAGTATTCGGAATCGGCGGTTTCGCGCATCGACGCCGTCATCCAGCAAGCTGAGCCGCTGGCTGCGCTTGTCCGGCTGGGAAATAATGCAGACACTTCGTCGGCGTTCTTGCTTGAAAAATCCACGACCGTGCTCGTCGCCGCTCTGGGCGAAGCTTATTGGGAGCCGGTTGCTGACACAGCTTGGCTAATGCGGGAAAAGAATGAAAAACCGGTTTGGCAAATGTCCTTGGCGGAATCGCGCCACGCCGGCGGCAACATAAAAAACCGCTGGCAATTTCAAGCGCTCACCCTAGAGCCGGGGCGTTACAACATTCACTATCGCACCGACGACAGTCACGCTTTCGGCGTTTGGAACGCATTTCCGCCGAAGCGACCGGATTGGTGGGGCGTTCAGATTTGGGAGATTGACAGCAACGTTTTAGACGAGGTGAAAACGGCGATCCAGCAGAGTGAAACGCCGTCCGCGCTCTCGAATAATCGAATCACGGCGCTTACACCCGATCCAACGCCGGGCAGTCGGACGATCTGGATCGGGACGGCTGACGGCTTGAACCGTTTTGATCCGTCTACCGGCGAATTCGAACGTTTTTTTGCCGATTCGACCGGCCAATCGGGACCGAAGTGCAACCAGATTTCATTTCTCCTTCCCGACGCAGGAGGCGCGATGTGGGCTGGAACTTCGGGCTGCGGCTTGTCCCAAATCGACGTTAAAGCGCGGACTTTCGAAAGTTTTATTCCTTCGGATGGCGAAAATGCGCTGTACGCCCGCGCCGCTTTTGTCGACGCGAGCGGTGATTTTTGGCTCGCGACCACTGGGCCGAAAATTTACAGGTTGGCAAGAAGCAATTTTCATCATGTCATCGTTCAGCGAGCGGGTAAAAATTCTTTTCCGGCGGTGCAAACCATTTTTCAAGATACAGGCGGTCCGCTTTGGCTGGGAACCACGCAAGGCCTTTTGCGCTACGACGGCAAAATTCCCGGCGGCGCGTCGCCAAACATTACAGCGGAGACGGCGGCGCCGTTTGAAAATACGGCGATTTCGTTTGTCAAGGGCGCTCTTGGTGATGAACGTGCGCTGTGGATCGGGTCGTTCGACGGCGAATTGAGCAAGGCGACGCTCGACGACAAACATAATTTCGATGAAGTGGAGCGCCGGCGCTTTCGCCCGGATTCTCTCCAGCCTTTTATCCAAAGCAATCTGATGTGTTTGCTCGAGCGTCCCGGCGGCGAGTTGTGGCTGGGGACGAACGGCTCCGGACTCATTCGCCTCAATCGGAACGCTGGCGACCATCGTTTTTTCTTCAACCGCGCCGAAGACGCCGCGAGCTTGCCGAGTAATGTCGTGCACGCCGTCGCGGAAGATCACGAAGGCGCGATTTGGGTTGGGACGCAGCTCGGCGGTCTGAGCCGTTTGAACCCGGAGACCGAAACATTCGATAATTATGTTTATGATTTGAATCGTCCGACCGGGCTCAACAACAAGACCATCCATGATTTGCTTATTGCTGAAAAACACGCCCCCGGTCGATTGTGGCTTGGGACGTACAGCGGGGGTTTGTCCTACGCGGATCCCGACGGTTCCAAAAACGACTTGATTTTTCATCAGTTCTTGACTCAGGACGGACTGCCGAGCAACATGATCGACGGAATGCTGGAAGACGCGCGCGGCTGCCTCTGGATCGCCTCGAAAAACATGTTGACGCGTTACGATCCCGAAGAGCAAGTTTTCAAGCGCTTTTCACCCAATCATAGCGGCGAAAAAATTTATTTCCGCCTCGGTTCACAATTCAAAAATAAACGCGGCGAGTTGTTCTTTGGAGCACATAATGGTTTCGTCTGGTTTCACCCCGACAGCGTCTCGGAAAGCGCTGCGCCGCCTCGCATCATTCTCACCGCATTCAGAAAAAAAGAACAGCCGCTATTTTTCGACCAACCTTTCGCGGAAACGGAAGTCATTGAGTTGGCGCATCATGAGAATTTTTTCACGTTTGAGTTCACCTCGTTTGATTACGCTTCAGTCGGCGGGCTGCGCTACGCTTACAAGCTTGAAGGCTTTGACGACCGTTGGATTCAGGCGGATGACCGCCGTTACGCCAGCTACACCAACGTCAGTCCGGGCCAATACACATTTCGAGCGCGTGCGATGAACGGAGAAGGCGTTTGGAGCGAAAACGACGCTTCGGTGCGCGTCATTATTGCACCGCCCTTTTGGCAGACCTGGTGGTTTCGCACTTCGATTCTCATCTTGATCGGAGGCACGGCTTTTGGATTTCACCATGCAAGAATACGCGGTCTCGCACAGCGTGAAATCGAGCTGAAAGAGCTTGTTGCGGAACGCACGGCGGCGCTTGAAACGCAAAAAAATCTCGCGGAGCAAGCCAGGCGGACTATTGAAGTGCAATCCGAAAAACTGCAAAAGCTCGACGAAATCAAGTCACGCTTTTTCTCCAACATCACCCACGAATTCCGAACGCCGCTCACCTTGATTCTTGGCCCGCTCGATGAATTGCTCGCCAAAGCGCCGAGTCCCGCTGTATCACGAACGATGACGACCATGCGTCGCAACGCGAAACGATTGCTGCGCCTGATCAATCAACTGCTCGATTTCGCTAAAATCGAAGCCGGAAACCTTCGCGTTGAAAAAAATCCCGGCGATGCAGTCGCTTTTTGCCGGGATATCGTCGATTCATTTTTAGCGCTGTCCGAGCAGAAGCGCATTCAACTCAAATTCACGACCAGGATTCCATCAGTTCATTGTAAATTCGATCACGAGAAGCTCGACAAAATTCTCTTTAACCTTCTTTCAAATGCGTTCAAGTTTTCTTCTAAGGGCGGGAAGATCAGTTTGCAATTGTCGACGAACAATGATCAATTTTCAAATACGGCCATGAATTCAGATAAATCTGGGCAATCGATGATTGATCATTGCTTATTGATCACCGTCAAGGATACGGGGGCGGGCATTGCCGAAGACAAACTGCCTTTTATTTTCGACCGCTTTTTTCAGGATGATGCAGCTTACAAAAACGGCGTTTCGAATGGCGCTCAGAAATCTGGGGGAAGCGGGATTGGACTCGCTTTGGCGAAAGAATTGGCTGAGCTTTGCGGCGGTGAAATCACCGTCATCAGCGAACCGGGAAAAGGCAGCGAATTTATTGTAAAACTGCCGATTGAACCTGCGCCTTTGAAGTTCACGAATAGAGCTAACGCAATAGACGGCTTCAAAACAAACGGAATATCTTCAAAAAACGGTTCTCGGAACGGCGTGAGCAATGGCCGGACGAACGGCAAAGTATCGGGAGCAAACGGCAGGGCCGTTCGCAAAGCGCCGCTCATTCTCATCATTGAAGATCACCGGGATTTGCGAACGTACATTGCGCGGACGTTGACGAATGAATACGAAATCATTACCGCCGACGAGGGCGAGAGCGGCTTGGCGCAAGCTTTGGAAAATATTCCGGATTTGATCATCAGCGATGTGATGATGCCCGGCATGGACGGTTTCGCGCTTTGCGACAAATTGAAAAACGACGACAAAACCAACCACATCCCCGTTATTTTACTCACCGCAAAAGCTTCCGCCGAAAACAGGATTTCCGGCCTCAAAACCGGTGCGGACGATTATATCACCAAACCTTTCAATGCTGAAGAATTGCGCACTCGCGTCGCCAATTTGATCGCGCAGCGCCGTCTTTTGCGCGAAAAATTCGCCCGCAATTTCCGACTTGAACCTGAGAACGTCGAGGTAGAATCCGCCGACGAAGCTTTTATTCGGCGTATTTGCAAAATCGTCGATTCAGACCTGGACGATCCGGATTTCGGCGCGGAGGCGCTGCGACAAAAACTGGGCATGAGCAAAGCGCAATTCCATCGCAAGATTCGCGCGCTTACGGATCAATCTCCCAGCCAGTTGATTCGCGGCATGAGGCTAAAACGCGCGCGCCAACTTTTGGAAAAACGCGCCGGAACCGTTTCGGAGATTGCGTTCCAGGTCGGTTTCAACAATCTGTCCTATTTTGCCAAATGTTTTCGTGAGTTTTTTGACGTGTCGCCTTCCGAATTCACGGCGCGGAATGAACAAGTATCCGAAAAAATATTTCTTCGATCTCCCGCGAATTCCCGGAGTTCGGAGTAAAACGCTTCAGCGATTTCAAGGGGCTATTCAAAAACATAGTCTCTGGACGAAAGGCGTGCCAAATGTAGGGGGTCAAAATCTGGAACCCCTACGACATGTTGTTCAGCGCTTTTAAACTAAGCCCAAAATCCCGGAATGGAGAATATGTGTTAGATTTTGAAGTATAGCTGTTAGCCTCGAAAACAGTTGTTTTGTTATGTTCGTCCGAACCCCAAAAAGAGGACGAACCGATGCGGATCAATGACATTTTTCAGCAGAATTTTCTGCCCTTCCTGTTTTCCGCGGTTTTCCTGCCGCGAAAAAAACGTTTCCACTTTTACTTGAGTGCTTTGCGCTCATTCAATTTCAAATTTCTGTTAATCGCTTCTTTTCTCGCGCTCGTCTTCCCGGAAATTCTCAGTTCTCAAAACTTCGTCCGAGTGACAACCGGCGCTGTTGCTTCCAACGTTGGCAACTCATCCGGCGCGTCTTGGGTGGACTATGACGCCGACGGCGATCTCGATCTTTTTGTCAGCAACCGCAGCGTCAATCTGAACTATCTTTATCGCAACAACGACGGCGGCTCTTTCACACGCATTCTTTCCGGAGCGTTGGTTACGCGATTTTCGTTCGGCAATAGTTGGGCGGATTACGATAATGACGGAGACCTCGATTGTTTCCTGGCCGGCTCGCCTTCACAATTGCTGCGCAATGACAGCAACGGCGCGTTCAGCACAATCACAACGTTCTCCGCTTTTGGCGTGAGCGTCATCAACGGTTGGGCCTGCACTTGGGCCGACTATGATGAGGACGGTTTCGTCGATCTTTTCGTGACCCACCCGAACGGCTTCATCTCGGGAACGCCCGTGGCCAACTATTTTTTTAGAAATAAGGGCGACGGCAGTTTTGCGCGCATCACCGATTCGCCCGCGACGCAAGGACTCGCGCCCTATACCGTCGCGACTTGGTCGGATTTCGATCTGGACGGCGATCTCGATTTGTTTATTGGCAGCGGCCCGGCAAACGGCGTCACCGCTCCTGATTTTTTGTTTCAAAACATGTTTTCGGAAGAAGGCGCGGCGCGGCTCAAAAAAATGACCACGCGTCCCATTGCGACGGATCGCGTGGACGGCCAGGTTTGGAACTGGATCGACTATGACAACGACGGCGATCTCGACGCATTTTTAACGAATTGGTGGGGCGGCAGACCGAGCGGGATGCCGAACAATTTATATCGCAACGATGACGGCGAATACACCAAGGCGAGCTCAGCACCGCTGACGACCGACGGCGGCCGTTCCCTCGGCAATGTTTGGGGCGATTTTGATAATGACGGCGATCTTGACGTGTTTGTCACCAACGCGGCGCGCACCCAACCTAATCAATTTTACCGAAACAACGGGGATGGAACGTTTACGCGTCCTTCGTCCGGCGTACTCGCAACCGACGCCGACGAAAGCTGGGGCGCGACCGCCGGGGATTATGACGATGACGGCGATCTCGATCTTTTCGTCGCCAATGTGATCTCTAACCAGGGCGGCAGGCCAAACTTTCTCTATCGCAACGATCTCGAGAACGGCAATCATTGGCTCAAAATCAAGGCGGTTGGAACCGTTTCGAACGCATCGGCGATTGGGGCGCGTTTTCGCCTGCTGGCGCAAATTGGCGGCGCGGAAGTTTGGCAAATGCGCGAAATTTCGGCGCAGAACACCTTCAACGGGCAAAATAGTCTGGAGGTGCATTTCGGCCTCGGCGACGCCGAAACGGTCGATTCGCTCATCATCGATTGGCCTTCCGGGTTATCGGAAATCAGAAGCGCCGTCGCAGCCGACCAGACTTTGCTTGTGACGGAAGACGCGACCACCTCGGTCGATGAGCCAGGTCTCCTCACGCCGGGCGGATTCTCGCTGGCGCAGAACTATCCGAATCCTTTTAATCCCAAAACCACGATTCGCTACACCCTCGGCGGTCAGGCTCTTGTCAGCATCGCCGTTTTCGATCTCGCGGGGCGCACGATTCGAACTTTGGCGTCAAATGTTCAGAATGATGCAGGTGAGCACAGACTCGTTTGGGACGGGCGCAGCGATTCCGGCGGTCGCGTTCCAAGCGGCGTTTATGTTTATCGGCTGCGGGTTTCGGAGCGGAAAGCGGGAGGGGAAGAGTTCGTCCTGAGCAAGAAAATGGTTTTCACCAAATGACGCCAGTTCGTCGCCAAGAAAAAATTCAACTGATGTTACGCGGCTAACCAATGATATGGCATTTGACCAAAAGCTTTGCTCTACGAGTCATTCCTGCGGAGGCAGGAATCCAGAGGCAGTGCATTATTTTCTGGATTCCCGCCTCCGCAGGAATGAACTTGAAAAACGCTTTAGGGTCAGAAAGCTTCATTCCCAATTGCAATATTCGATTTGGCTGAAAACCAATCTACAGCATGCATTATTGGCAAGCGCGTAACATCAGATTCAAGATAAAAGACAAAAAACATGAGGTTGGAGCAATGCATTCAAAACAATTCAGGTACGCAAAAATTGCAACGCTTTTTCTGCTCGCAAATGCGCTTTTTTTTATTTCAAATTGCAATAATTCATCTCCCACAATTCCAACGGAGGTCGCGGCGCCGGCCGTGTCAAACCTGGCGGTGGCAGACGTCGGTAATTTACGTGACGGGCAGGATTTGCAAATCTCGTTCTCAAAAGCGGCGGACGAGAGCGGCGTCGGTTCGTATCGCGTCATCGTTTCAAAAACTTCCAACTTCTCATCTTTTAATCTGAGCGCAGCGGAAGCATTGCCCGCGGCTAATTACACCGCCGCCCCAAAAACCGGGCAAGACATCACACTGACGCTGCCCGCCGGCGCACGAGACCGCGACGGCGATCCCATCGTCAACGAAACGCCTTACCGCGTTTTCGTTTTGTCGGTGGCGGACGGCGTCAATGCGACAACCAACGCGTTGTCCGCCGCTTCTCTGGAAATCACGCTCATTTCCGTAACCGACGCCGTTTCCGAGCTCTTTGTCGATGACGTCACCAATAAAGGCGATGGCGAAGATTTGCACGTTGCGTTTCAGCGTGCGGAGAACGAAGACAGGGTGGAGGCGTACCGCATTATCGTGGTCAAGGCCGGAGCCGCCGCTGATTTTAGTCTGGAAAAAGCCAACGCCTTGGCGGACGGCAATTTTACCGTCGTCGCCAAAACCGGCGGCGATCTTGAGACGGTTTTGGCGACGGACGCACTGGACAGTGACGGCGCCCCAGTTCGTGAAAACGTGTCTTACCGGATTTTCGTGCTCAGCATTGCCGACGGCGTCATCACGGACACGAACCGGCTTGCCGAGCCGTCGGTGGAAATTACACTGGCCTTTACCACGGTCAAGGTGACTTATCTCGGCAATAACGGCGTGCTTTTGGCCGATAGTTCCGGCCTGCAAATTATCATCGACGGTTTGCATCGCACCAACACATTCTGGATTGTGCTCTCCGGCGCCGAAACGACGAAAATCGAAAACGCACAGCAGCCTTACGGGCGGATTGAATTGGCGATGACGACGCACAACCACGGCGATCATTTCAATCCGCAATCGGTGCGCGCATTTTTTAACGCCAATCCAAACGCCGCCTACATCGCCCCGCCGCAAGTCTTGAGCGGCGCCAGTCAGATTTGGGAAGTCAACCCGGCCTTTCGCACGCGCGTCGATACGACGGTCAACGGCATAGAGCTTTCGGTGCTGCACTTGCGCCATTTCAATCAATTTGGCAACGACTTCTCCAGCGTTGAAAATTTTGGTTATCTCGTTCAACTCGGCGGCAAGAAATTGCTCCATCTTGGCGACGTTCAATATTCCGACGCGAACTTCGAAAATTTCAACTTGAAAGATGAAGAGATTGACGTTGTTTTTCTCCCCACTTTCAACACGCTGATCAGCGCTGCAAATCGTGACGTTATCATGAACCACATCAACCCTAAACACGTGATCGGCTTGCATTTTCGCGCGCAAAATGTACAGGCGGAAACGGCGCAGGTGACGCAGTTATACGATAACGCCATTGTGTTCACTATGCCGCTGGAATTCAAGCGGTTCTGACGAAGGAATTGGGCTTCGGTCGATCGCCTTTTCAGTGTACGGCGCATCTACAAACAAGGGAGACCAATGAATCATCAAGGAAAACAATTTTTGATACTGACAATTGTCGCCGGGATTCTCATGCTGTTCGTGGGCGTGTATGACCTGGTTTTTCTGACCACAACGGAAAAATCCGGGTTCGTGATCGCTCTTGAGATAGTCGCGGGGCTCGGCTTCCTGCTGAATGCGGCGCTGCTGATCAGAAGGCGAAAATAGAATAGCAGAAATTCTATTTCATTGATTACTCAGGAAAAACTCATGACACAAATTTACCGAAAACGTCTGACGACGGCTGCGCTCTTGGCGTTATTGTTTTTTGCCCACATCCGTTGCGGCGGCGATAATATTTCGGACCCAGGCGGCAATGAAGTGACAGCCGGAAAAATCACCAACCTTTCTGCTGCGGATACGGGCAATAGCGGCAACGGTCAGGACTTGCAAGTTGCGTTCAGTAAAGCGGCTGACGAAAGCGGCGTGAAAGAATATCGCGTCATCGTGATCAAATCGGAAGATTTGAGCGGCTTTACACTGGAAACGGCCAACGCGTTGACGTCGGACAATTATACCGCCATCGCAAAAACCGGCGTTGACCTTAGTTCGACGCTGCCCGCAAATGCGAAGGACAAGGACGGTGAAACAATCACGGAAGAAACCGCTTATCGCGTTTTCGTCCTCAGCGTCGCGGACGGAACCGTCGCAAGCGTCAACGCGCTTTCGGCTGCATCGCAAATCATAACGCTCAGTTCAACCGCCGTCGCGGCTGCGAATCTCGACGTGGCTGACATCGAAAATAGCGGCGACGCCAGTGATTTAAGCATTTCGTTTGACGCCGCTGCACAGGAAGATAAAATTTCAGAGTATCGCGTGATGCTAACGCTTTCTGAAAGAGCGGGAGCTTTCAATCTCGCTGCGGCTGATGCAGTGACGTTGGGGAATTATGCGCCGGTTGCGAAAACGGGCAAGGCAATTCAGCATCGTTTCCCCCCGGAGTTAAAGGACGTGGACGGCGCGCCAATAACCGGCGACGCAAAATATCGCGTTTTCGTGCTCTCCGTCGCCGACGGCGTGATCGCGATTCGCAATGCTCTGTCCGCACCTTCGGGCGAGTTCAGGTTAGAGACCACAAATCTGGTGCATACGATTACCGGAGAAATTCCGGCTGGTTCAGGCGGAATGTGCGTCGATGCGGACGGCAATGTTTACACTGCCGATTTCGGCGTTTCGCTCGGCGGGACTCCTGGCGACAAAGTCTGGAAAATTACGCCGGACGGTGATGTGAGCGTGTTTGCCGCCGGTTTTAACGGCGCCTCAGGCAACGCCATTAATTCAAAAGGTGAGTTTTTTCAGTCAAACATTGCCGGGAACAGCATCAGTCGCGTTTCGACGGACGGCGCGGTCTCGACTTTTGTGACGCAAGGCATTGTAAATCCGGTCGGCCTGATCTTCGACCGAGAAGACAATCTCTACGTCGCCAATTGCGGCAACAACACCATCCGCAAGGTGACGCCGGAAGGCGTTTCCACGCCGTATGCGTCGAGCGTTCTGTTTAATTGTCCGAACGGCGTCGCCATCGATACGCTCGGCAATCTCTACGTTGCAAATTTTGGCAACGGCAGCGTGATCAAAGTGGATACAAATCGTGTGGTGACATTGTTTGCAAGCATTACCGGCGGCAACAACGGGCACATCACATACGCGAACGATGAATTTTACGTTGTCGGGCGCAGCGCGAATCAGATTTATCGCGTTGCTCTCGACGGGACTGTTTCGCTGCTGGCGGGAACAGGACAGCGCGGTCGCCGAGACGATGCAGCGCTGAACGCGACGTTCTCGTTGCCCAACGATCTCGCCGCCGATCCAACCGGTAAGTTTTTGTACATTAACGACGTCGTTCCGCACAATACGCCAAATTCGCTAATCAGCCCGACCGTTATTCGTCGAATTACTCTGATCGATCGACCTTGAGTGGGATCAAGGATCGTCCGTTAAACTTTGAAGAGCGCCCATTGGGCTGAATTGTTGGGGATGGTTATAGTTGCCGAGCTTTTTCTTTTTGGCTGTATACCGATGGTGAACAGCCAAAATGTTTTTTGAAACGTCGCGTAAAATAACTCGGATCGCCGAAACCGGTCTGGTATGCGATTTCGCTTATAGTCGCGGCGTTCTTTTTCAAAAGATCGGCGGCGCGCTGCAGGCGGATGGAGAGAATGAACTGCTTGCTGCTCTGATTGGTAAGCGCTTTGAGTTTACGATGCAATTGCGTATAGCTCATCGTCAATTCAGCGGCGAGCGTTTCCACATCAAATTCTTCATTCGTTAGATTTTTTTCCACGACGTCCAATGCACGTTCGAGGAACGCTCTATCTTTTGAGGTCTGCGCAATTTCGCTCGGCTTCAGTGTCGTTGCGCCGCCAAAGCGCTCTCGCAACTTTCGCCGCAAAGTAATCAAGTTTCCAACTCGCGTGAGCAGCTCTTTTGCATTGAACGGTTTGAGCAAATAATCATCCGCCCCGATCTCAAGACCGGCGATCTTGTTTTCCTGCTCCGCTTTCGCCGTCAAGAGAATCACTGGGATGTGGCTGGTTCTCTCATCATTTTTCAAAGCTGCGCACACTTCGAAGCCGTCCATCTTAGGCATCATAACATCGCTGATCACCAGGTCGGGGACGTTTTCAATTGCTTTCGCAACGCCTTTTTCACCGTCGCAGGCTTCGATGATTTGATAAGCCGACTCCAGATGACGCCGAATAAACGCGCGCATGTCGGGGTTGTCTTCGATGAGCAGAATGATCTCTTGGCTATTGGCTGTTAGCTTTTGGCTCCCGGATTTGATCTTTGTTGGTTTTGGGCGCCGATCAGCATTTGCTAAAAGCTCAACATCGGCGGCTGACGGCAGAGAATTGGAAGATTCTTCAATGATCTCCCCCGGCTTCAGATGCGCTTTTCCAAACGGCAAAAGAACCGTAAACGTCGTCCCCGCGCCCAGTTCGCTTCGCACGGAAATATCGCCGCTGTGCAGATCCACCAACTCTTTCACCAGCGCCAAGCCAACGCCGCTTCCTTCATGAACGCGCGTGTTGGAATCATCCACCTGATAAAAACGATCAAAAATATGCGGCAAGCGTTCTGGAGAAATACCAACTCCACTATCGCGAACAGTGATTAGTAAAGAGTGCTCGGTATTTAGCACACCATCTAAAGGCCGATCACCAGACGCTGAAAACTGACGACTATTCACTAAACACTGAACAACAATTCTTCCGCCTTCCGGGGTAAACTTTAGGGCGTTCGAGATCAAATTTGAAAAAATCTTCTCGATTTTGTCGGGGTCAAAATAAAGCTCTATCCGTTTCTCCCTCGCCTGAACTTGTAACGTAATGCTCTTACTCAACGCCAACGATTCAAACGCCATCACAACGCCTTTCAAATAGGCGAGGAAATCCATTCGTCTGGCACGCAATGTCATTTTCCCGGCTTCCAATTTTGAAAGGTCGAGCAATTGGTTGATCAAGCGCAGCAGGCGCCCCGCGTTACGCTGCATGATCCCCAACTCGCCTTGTGATTTTTTATCAGAGAAGCGATTCAGCAGACTTTCGACCGGGCCCAAAATCAAAGTTAGCGGGGTGCGGAACTCGTGCGAGATATTGGCAAAAAACTGCGACTTCATCCGATCCAATTCTTTCAGTTTTTCCGCTTCGCGCTGCTGCTGTTCGGCCTGTAAGCGTTCGATTTCCGCATTATGTTTGAAGCGCTGTCGGCTCATTTCATAGCGCAGGACGCCATAAAAAGCGCTTACGAATAGAAGAATATAAACCCCATACGCCCACCAGGTGCGACTCCATGGCGGGAGGATTGAGAAAACAAATACGTCTTCGCTGCTTGTCCGCGCATAAATGTTTTTTGCGCGGACGCGGAAACGATAGTCGCCTTCCGGCAAGTTGGTATAATTTCTTTTTGATTCTTTTGTCCATTGCGACCATCGATTTTCAAAGCCTTCGAGAAAATACTGGTATTGAATATGGCTTGGCGCTTCATAGGTCGTCGCTGCGCATTCAAACAGCACGTTGTGGTCTTCGTAGTTCAAGATATTTTTTGCGGAGCGGGCTTTTGATTCGTCTTCTCCAAAATTCCCGCCAAATATCAGAGAATCATCGTTGACAAATACGCGCCGCACCAGCGCCGAAAAGCGGGTTGCGTCGTCCCCTTTAATTTTGCCGTCATATCGAATGACGCCCTCCAGACCGCCAAACCACGCGATTTCATTTTCATCAGAGAACATTGAATTCACTGCGAATTCTGAAAAACGCATGTACGGCGTTTTTTCTATTTGAAAAACGCCGTTGCCTTGGCGGCGCGCCATACCGATAGCCGTGCCGTCGCCTAACCAAATATCGCCGCCCTGCGTTTCTTCAAGAATATAATTGTCAGCGATTTTGGTTCGGGCGGAAACGTTCTCGAAAAAGCCTGGAAAAGTGTTGTCGCGGAAAAAGAATTGGGAAGAATCGTCAAAGGCATAAGCCCCGCTTCTTGTCAAGAACCAAGGTTTATCCGCGCCCTGAAATGCCAGAATTTTACCGTATGGAAGACCGTGCTCAGGGCTGAAATACGCAACATCAATCGCGCGCAAGTTACTTTCGGAATCCTGCGTCGAATAGCGCAGACGCACGACCCGGGATTCTTGCACGCCAAACCATAGCTCGCCTTTTCGCGGCTCGGCAATATTGAGCACTGCAGCGCCGACGTCAAAAACCTTCCCGAGATCGAGCCATTTTTCGCCGTTGTGACGCAGAGCCGCCAGTCCTTTATCAAGACCGATAAACACCAGGCTGGAATCAAGCGCGGATTGCTTCAGGGAGTGTGAAAAATTATCCCGGGAAACGGGCATGGCAATTTTACGGGCGAGTTTGTTCTCAATCTCATAGACCCCGTTCCTGTTTGCCGCCAAAAGAAATGTTTGGCCGGACTGGGGCGATCGGAAAGAAAGAAGTCTCCTTGTGCTTCCCGCAATGCCGGGAACCTGACGAAATTTATCTTCCGCTTCGTCAAAAAAAGCAACGCCCGTCCCCGTTCCGAGAAAAAGTGTGTTTTGTCGTCCGGCAATATCAAGGACATTTCCGTTTATCCCTGATTGTTCATCATAATACTTGAAAGGCGACGGAATTTCGATGCGTGACAGACCGATTTCCAGGGCCGCCCACAAACCGCCGTCAGAATCGACGAATAGATGACGTACGGTGTTATTGAGCAGGCCGTTTTGTTTATCGACTTTTGCAATGAGCTTTCCTTGACGATCAATAATTACAATGCCGAGATCATGCGCCGCGAGAGCGAAGTTTCCGTTCGGCAAAGTCGTTCCCGTCGAATAGAACTGATTTTTGCCTAAAAGCGTCGCCGCTTCAGCAATGAATGGCTGAAAGGATGCGCCGTCAAAAATATAGAATTCTTCTGTGTTGGTGATAGCCAGGATGCGGCTGTCACTATAAGGCGTCATCACGACGATGCGCTTCTCGGCGAACAATTCACCGCCGGGAAGCAAGTGCAGGGAATCGTCCTCGACGCGCGTCAGGCCGCGTCCCCATTGGCGAATATACAATGTGTCTCGGACAACAAAGCCCGGATGCGCTCGCGATTCCGGTTTTAGGCGAACAAGGCTTTCGCCCGTCCAACGATAGACGCCCGATCTGTGAGTAAAATAAACGCCCCGGCTTGTAGAATAAGCGCCCCACATGCCGACCCCGCCCGTTTCGGCTTCGCTGATCTTATCGACCAAAGAAACATAGCGGAACATTCCAACGGAGTCCGCGGCCAGATATCCGAATTCGCGCAGAGAGCCGACGAAAATGCGACCTTCACGATCTACGGTGAGCGAGTATGCTTTTTTGCCGTTTTGCAAAGGCGTCAGGCGCCAGTCAACGCCGTCGAATTCCAAAACGCCGCTGCCGTTGCCAAAAAACATCACGCCGCGCTGATCCTGTACGCTAATCCAGTTTTGATGAAATGCGTTAAAATCTTTAGATGTGTAATTGGTGATCAGCGGCCGGCCTTGCCTTCCTTGCGCCAAGTCTGCGCAGACCAGACTCAAAAACAAAAAAAGCGTCCTGAAAGCGCTTGTGCTTGATGGAAAAACCACGATTGTCGGGCTCCTTTTCTGCGGCGAGCGAATCGTTTTAGAAAAACTACCTGATTCGCGGAAGTATGCGGCTGAAAAAAATCTACATTGATCATTGACAAAGAAAATTGCAATCGAAACGAATCTTGAGAAAAAGAACTTTCCGTAAAGTTCGCACTCGCCGTCTGACCCTCGGCAAAAAATTCACTGCCTGACACTTTTTACAAATTGCCGTTTAGACTTGGCGAGGATGCCTCGAATTGTCATGCTGTAAGAATCTTTGTTAGCGTCCGGCACAGATTTCCCCAAGAGTTCAAGGGTTAGATCGAAAAAGATGCTTACAGCATGACAATTTTGGATTTTTTGAGGCACTCGCGAAGTTGCTTTAAAAAGTGTCAGGTAGTGAAGGCAAAAAAAGCCAAAATCCTGAATCCAGGCACAAAATGTCAAGTTTGTCCTAGATTTTGCAAGATTCGTCCTATGCACCCCATAGTCTGATTTTCATATCTTTACGCCAAGATGATCTTATTGAAGCGACGCAAAAAAGCATAAACGCAACGGGGTATCGCAATCCGAGTCCAGGTCTCGAATCCCGAGGGCTCGTATGCTTCCCCCGTTGCGGAATTTTTCGGAACAGGTTGTTAGGCTGAAGACTATCAAATTCCAATCTACGACCGGCTTTCTAAACAAGGGCCGCAGTCTCGCACTCGTTTGAGCTTTGACGTTTGGAATTTATTTGTGATTTGGCGCTTGTTGCTTGAGATTTAAATTTTGCTAAAGATTAGCAAGAAATAACTTTACAGAGATCAACAGTCTAACTGCCTTCGGCCTAACAGACTTCTTGTCTGCATTTTTTCGCTGTGACTGTATTATGTAAAGGTATCTTCAAAAAGATCACAAAGAAAGAACACGACCAAGACGTACTACCCTAATGTGTTCAAAAAAGGCGCACGCATGAACGCGGCGCTTCCTTCCTGAGAACGGATTCTCAAACGAGCAAACGGAAAGATGGAATATTGGAGTCATGGATTGATGGAATATTAATCCATTTGTGAACCCGTTACTAATAATCCAGCAATCCATTCATCCATCATTCCAACAATTTCTCTTGTTTCGAAGCAGGAGACCCGCTGAGATTCGGTTGGCGCGGGATAATCGAGACCGCTGACCGAAACCCATCCCGGCGTATGCTCCTCCCTTGACGATTGCGATAAGGGCGAAATGACACGCAGACGAACGGCTTGATCCGCAGAAACGCTTTTTCTGGCGCCTGAGGAACAAACGTTTGTTGTCATTGAACCGATTAAATCGCGAACACGAAAAGTCACGGGAGCAGAGCTGTGCAAAACACACATTTACCTCAATTTAAACTGATTTTTGCTTTTCGTTTTCAAACGGCTGAAGGGCGTGCTCCGCCGTCCAGGCTCTCCTATGCTTAAAAACAAACCGACAGATTCGCTTTCAGGCAAAGGGGCGAAGTCGGCGGGCGGGCGTGGGGCTCGTCCGTCGGCTGTTTCTTAAATGCAGAAGATCGTAAAACGACCAATCATAGTAGAGGAGCAAAAATTATGAAAAAGCAAATTCTCACGGGGATTCTTATTTCAACATTATCGTTTTTGGGCTGCGAAAATATGAACCAGCCCGCCGCCGTCGATCTTGATGAGCAAAACCTGAACATCGTCGATCCCGAAACCGGTCTGACCGAAGCGCAAATGCGCAAAGCCGTCGATAAAGTCATCGCCGAATACCGCGCCAAAACCGAGGCTTACAGAGCCAAACACGCAAAACTGCATCGCGCCCGCTCCGGCGAAACCGCCCGCATTCAGGGCGATAAAATCACCGTGCCGGACGATTATTCAACGATTCAGGCCGCGGTCAACAACGCTTCTCCCGGCGATAAAATCAAGGTCAAGGCGGGAACCTATTTCGAGAATGTTTTCATTGCCACCGACGATCTCGAATTGACCGCCGAGGGCTTGGTCAAGATCGACGGCAAGGTCGAGTTCTCCGGCGTCACCGGCGGCGTGTTGGAAAATTTTATCGTGATCCCTTATACTACGGCGCCCGCCGACGGCGGCGTTGCCGTAGTCAACAGCAGCGAAGTGGAATTGCGTGACAATGACATCAAAGGTTTCCTCAACATTATAGGGGGGAGCAACACCGCGGCCGGCATCACCTTGCTCAACAGCACCGACTGTCTAGTGAAAGGCAACAACTCTTCCGATCATCTCGATTTCCCGGCCAGACCGCATGGCATTTTCATGGAAGATTCCCATGACAACGAGATCGACGAGAACACGTTCAACAACAACTACCGCGCCGGTATTCGCACCCGAAATACCGACGACAACGAGTTCAGCGGCAACACCTGCACCGGCAACGGCAATGCCGGCATCTTTTTGTCCCACGACAGCGACGGCAACGAGCTGAAAGACAACAATTGCAGCGATAACATCAAGTTAGTCACCAGTCCGGAATCCGGAACCGGCATATTTCTCAACAAGCGCTGCGACGACAACACCATCGGCTCGGACAATATCACCAACAATAACGCCGGCGACGGCATTCGTCTCTCTCCGGGAAGCGGCGGCGGCGCTGGGCCTAGCAATGACAATACCGTGAAGAAGAATACCAGCCTCGGCAACGGCGGCGTTGATCTCTTCGACGCTCCCGCCAATTCCGGCAACGAGTTCAAGAAGAACGACTTCAGCACTTCTTCCGGGATTTAGTTCTCAGTAACCAGTGTTCAGTTTTCACTGATTACTGATTACTGGACTCCCCAACAATTTCAAAAAATGGAGACCAACCATGCAAAAAATAAAAACCACGATCACAACACTCTGCCTGACTTTTTTGTTCGGGCTGACCAATCTCGTTTTCGCCCAAACCGGGAAAATCTATACCATCGACGCGAATACCGGAGAAATGACCGTGACCGACGCGCCGGGGAATGAAGACCAAACTCTGGTTGTCGGAACGCCCGTTCTGGCCAAAAGGATAAAAAGTGATCAACCGATAACGCCGCCAAGAACCATCAACGCCGTGATTTCCGGCAGCGATCTGGGCGGCGCCGACCTGACGCCGAGCAACGGCGACGTGCTTTCCGGCACGTTCACCAATGTGGGGAAATTCCACATCCCCAGCGGGGTCACCGTCTTTGTCGATCCCGGCGTTGCGCTGGCGATTACCGCGGACGAGATTCTGATTGAAGGGACGCTGGACGGCACGGGCGCCGGTTTCGCCGGCGGCGTAACCCCGGCGACAAAAGCGGCGCCCGGCGTTGCGGGCTCAGGTTCCGGCGGCGGCGACGGTGGAGGTTATGGCAGTACCGTACACGGCCCCGGCGGCGGCGGTGGAAGCTACGGCGGCGTTGGCGGTACCGGCGGAACGCCCTTTTTTAATTTTCCTCCTCACGCACTGGGCGGTCCAAGCTATGGCGCGGCAGCGCCTCCGGGTGTGACGCCAGGCTCGGGCGGCGGCAGTGCGGCCAACCACGGCAGTACAAATTTTAACCTCGGCGGCGCTGGCGGAAATGGCGGCGGAGCAATCATACTGACAGCCCCTGCGATTGGCGTAATCAACGGCTCGATTCTCGCCGACGGCGCCGACGGTCTTCCTGGGATGGGCGTTTTCAGCGCAACCCTTGGCGTATCCGGCGGCGGCGGCGGTTCGGGCGGCGGCATTTGGCTGAACGGCTGTGGGATCACCCTGACCAACGCCTTGCTGAGCGCACACGGCGGCGACGGTGGCAGCACCCAAGCAACCACGACCGGCGGCTGGGGCATGGGCGGCGGCGGCGGGGGGGGAGGGCGTATTAAATTGTCCGGCAGCCTGCATCCCGCTTCCGTTTACACCACCAACGTCACGGGCGGTGCTCCCGGCAATACGGTTGCCTCTCATATCAATGTGGCGCCAACCGCCGGCGCATCAGGATCGGTTGCCAGCGTCTCGCTGCCGACGATCACATGTAACCAGGATCCAACCAGCGACGCCGGCGAGGATCAGCAAGTCTGCACCTCCGGCGGCTCGGCGGACGTCACCCTGGACGGCTCCGGCTCTAGCGATCCCGACGGCGATGCTTTGACTTACACCTGGAAACAAGGCGCGACCACGATTGCAACCGGCGAGAATCCGACTGTTTCTCTGAGCGTGGGAACGCACACGATTGAACTCACCGTCGACGACGGCAACGGCGGCACGGATACCGATGACGTTGTGATTGAAGTATTCGCCAGCCCAAGCGCTGACGCCGGATCAGATGCGACGATCTTCGCGGGCGGGGAAACCGCCATCGGCGGCGTGACCACGGCCTCCGGCGGAACCGGGGCGCTCACCATTGCCTGGACGCCGACCACTGGTTTAGATGATGCTTCATCCGCCAACCCGACCGCCGAGATTTATTCCACCACCACCTACACCGTGACCGTCACCGACGAAAACGGCTGTGTCGATACTGACGACGTCACCGTCACGGTTCTATCGAAAGAAGATGTCATCACCCAGGCCTGCGCCGATGTGCAAGCGCTGATCGACGATTCCGGAACCCCGGAAGACGCGATCGATCCTTTGGAAGAAGCCAAGGAAGCTTTGGAAGAAGCCTTTGAATTTGCCGAAGAAGGCGACGTCAAGAAAACGCTCGACGCCATGCGCGACGCCGCTGAAGCTTTGGAAGAAGCGCGCGAAGAACACGCGGACACCGATCCCGTCGCCAGTGTTTTGGCCGATTGCGCCCGCCACACCGCCACGGAAAAACGGGAAGCCGCCTACGATTGCGATCCCAACCCTTCCGGTAAAATGGCCGATGACATCGAAGACGGCGACAATGATTTGGCCGACGGCGATGATGAATACGATGACGGCTACTTCGGCGACGCCATCAAGGATTATTGCAAAGCGTGGGAAGATTACTGCGACGCGCTGGATCGCTGTGAGAACCCGAAGGCTGTAAACAGTGAACAGTCAACGGTAAACAGCTCACAGATTACAGTTCACAGTTTCGCTCTGCATCAAAACTACCCCAACCCCTTCAATCCGAGCACAACGATACAATTCGATCTCATCGAATCGGGCAATGTTTCGCTGAACATTTACAACAGCGCAGGCCAGCTTGTACGCTCGTTGGTTTCCGGCGATTACGCTCCCGGCGCGCACAAAGTGGTCTGGGATGCGCGCGACGATTCCGGTGCTCGCGTGGCCAGCGGGCTTTATCTCTACACGATCAAAGTCGGGCAACAATTCACCGCGCAGCGCAAGCTTTTGCTCATGAAGTAATTCATTCTCCTGTTTTGGTTAACGGCGAATCGCGTCTCCGGCCGGAGACGCGATTCACGCTTTGCCGTTGAGCCTTTTCATCAGGCAATTCAGGTCGCTTCCTTCCAGAGCGCGGCCAGAGTTTATTGATTACAGTTCACAAGAATTCTTGACAACCGTTTAATCGAGAGAGACTTGAAATGAAGATCAAACAGACCCTTCATATTCTTTTTGCCGTCATGGTCGCGGCGGCCGTCGGCGGTTTTGTACAGAAGGCAAATGCACAAACAGACAACGCCCTCGCATTCGACGCGGGCGGTGAATATGTCAACATCCCGGGATTCGTTTGGCCTGCCGGCGGCGGGCCGATCACGGTAGAGTTTTGGAATTACGTCAGCACTTCGGAAGTAAGGCAAGGCTCGGGATTCGGCGCCGGCGGTTTTCAAGACAACAACCACAATCGTCTGCAAGCGCACACGCCCTGGAGCAATAAGTTTCTGTTTTGGGACTATTCGAGAACAAAAACCAGCACCGGTCGAATCAGCACCGATTACAGCGCCCATTTGGATAAGTGGACGCATGTCGCGCTGGTCTCCGAAGGACATGGCGGCAATTTTCAAGCGATTTATCTGGACGGGATTTTGGTTGCTTCCGCAAATACCTCCGACGGGCCGGCGCCCGCTTTGACCGGTCTGGACGTCGGGCGTTGGGTGAATAAAGCGAGCCGCATTTTCTATCACAAAGGCAAGATGGACGAGTTCCGAATCTGGAACGTCGTTCGCAGCCAGACGGATATCGAAGGAAATATGTGCAAAAATCTCGATGGCGATGAAAATGGCCTGGTTGGCTATTGGCGCATGAATGAAACCTCCGGCGCAACGGTTTTTGACGCGACGGCAAACGCCAGCAACGGCACGATGATTAACATGGAAACGACCGATCGCGTTTTGGCCGATGATAAATATCCAACCGCCGACGCCGGGGCGGACGCGGAGATTTTCGAAGGCGCGAGCGTGCAAATCGGAGGCGTAACGACGGGTTCCGGCGGAACCGGCGTATTGAGCTACTCCTGGTTGCCGACCGACGGCCTCGACGATCCATCCTCCGCCAACCCGACGGCTGAACCGGCAACCACCACGACTTACACTGTTACCGTCACTGATGAAAACGGCTGTGAAGCCACTGACGAAGTCACCGTTACTGTGCTTTCCAACGCCGATGTTGTCAGCGAGGCTTGCGCCGCCGTCCAAGCGCTGATCGATGACCCGGCGACCGATCCCGACGCTTTGGGTGCGTTGCAAGAAGCCAAAGGTGCGCTTGACGACGCACTTGCCTCAACCGATCCAGAAGACCTTTTCGACACGTTGCGCGAGGCTGCAGAAAGGTTGGAAGAAGCGCGCGAAGACACTGATGGCGCCGACGAAATCGCCAGCGAACTCGCCGATCTTGCGCGTCATATCGCTCTGGAAAAGAGAGAAGACGCGTTTGAGTGCGACCCAAGTCCAACCGACAAAATGGCCGATGACATTGATCACGGCGACAGCGATCTTGCCGATGGCGACGCCGAAGCGGGTGACACGTATTTTGGCGATGCGATCAAGGATTACAAGAAAGCCTGGGAAGATTACTGCGGCGCGCTGGATCGCTGTGAGAACCCGAAGACCGTAAACAGTGAACCGTCAACTAATCACAGTTCACAGCTTACAGTTCACAGTTTCGCGTTGCATCAGAATTATCCCAACCCATTCAACCCGAGCACGACGATCCAGTTCGATCTGATCGAGGCGGGCCAGGTTTCGCTGAAGATTTACAACAGCGCCGGACAATTGGTGAAAACGCTGGTTTCCGATGCGTACAATCCCGGATCGCACAACATCGTCTGGGATGCGCGTGACGACTCGGGAACACGAGTCGCGAGCGGTCTTTATCTCTACACGATCAAAGTCGGTCAACACCTCACGGCGCAGCGCAAACTGCTAT
>CAXHAT010000057.1:0-40521 GCA_964014485.1 uncultured Deferribacteres bacterium | reverse complement strand
ACGTTCGAAAATGCAGAATTCGAGCGTCTGAAAGACTTGCCGCCGGGACAATTGTCTCGACTTGAGTATCAAAGTTTTTTACTGCAAGCGGAAACGGCGGCGATTCAGGAAATCAATTTTGACCTCGGCAAGCTTCTGGACGGTTCACTGGAAGAAGACCCGTTCCTGCAACACGGCGATGTGATTGAAATTCCGCCAAAGCCGGAACTGGTTTTTGTCGCCGGGCGGGTGGCGCGGCCCGGCGGAGTGCCGTTTAAACAGGGCGAAAACGCTGCGTTTTACCTCGCAAAAGCCGGCGGCTTAACTTGGGACGCGGCGAAGAAAAAAGCGCGCGTCGTGAAAGCGTCGGGTGCGATTTTGAAAGCCGGAAAAGCCGGGGTTTTAGAACCGGGCGACGCGATCTGGGCGCCGAGAAAGGGAGACCGGACTGCTTGGGAAAAAATCCGCGACACGGTTTCCGTGCTCGCGCAATTGGCAACGATTTACCTCATCCTTGAACGCAGGATTTAAATGAATCGGGATAACGATAAATCTTTAACGAAAATTGACCGTCAGGCGATGGGGCGGGAGGGGAGCCAAAGAATTTTAGACGACGATCACATCGATCTTGGCTTTGTCGGCGAGAGCGTCAAGAATCACCGTAATACGCTTTTTCGCAACATGGCGATTGCCGTTCTAGTTTTTGTGCTGCTCTCCGTTTTTCTGCCGAAAACCTACGTTGCGCGCACGGTTTTGCTGCCGCCGGATCAGCAGGACGCGAACCCCTTGACGCAATTGCTGGAAAAAACGCCGCTTATTTCCCTGCCGTTTCAGGGCGGGCGTAATTATTCTGCACTGTTCGTTGAGATTCTGAGCAGTCGTTCAGTCTGCGAGAGCGTGCTAAAGACGTCGTTTAAAATTGACGGCGCCGAAACAACTTTGGTTGAATATTGGGAACTGAAATCCACCGACAAAGCGGTCAAGCGACTACGAAGGCAGACGACGCTGGCGGTCAGCGAACAAGGCTTGATTGAAATTGAAGTTGAAATGAATCACCCGGCGGTTGCGGCGGCGGCGGCGAACGCGTTTGTTGCGGCTTTGGACGAAATTAACCGTGAAAAAAGCGTGAGTCGCGCGAAAGCCACAAGACTCTACATTGAAACCCAACTCGATTCCACGTCGGAAAAATTGCAGGCTGCGACAGACAGTCTGGCGCTTTTTCAGGCGAAAAACAGCGCCCTTTCTTTGGAAGATCAGGCGCGGACGGTTTTTGAGCAAGCCGGGCAATTGAAAGGTATGATTATCGCGAAAGAAGTCGAACTCAATTTAATGCGGCAAAGCATGCGTTCCGGTAATCCTGAGCTTTCCCGTGCACAAAGCGAGCTTAAGGCTTTGAAAGAACAATACGCGCAACTTCGCCGTCGCAACCCGGACGCGGACGGTGATTTGATGATTCCCATTTCGGAAATGCCGCAAGTCGCCAAGCGTTTTGCCGGATTGCTGCGCGAAGTGAAAGTGCAGGAAACCGTGTGGGAATTCTTGACGCAGCAATATTACCAGGCGAAAATCCAGGAAGCGCGCGACACGCCGACAGTGCAAGTGCTCGACCCCGCGATTTCGCCCGAGAACGCCGCATGGCCGAATCCTCTCATCATTGTGCCGGTCGGCGTTTTTAGCGTGGCCGTTCTCACGGTTCTTTTCATCGTTTTTTGGGAAATTCGGCGTGCGGGGCAAGCGAAAGCCTCAGCGGCAAGCGGAGCCGCTCGAACGCTTGCGTCCAGCGCGAACGTGCAAGAAGCTACGCTTAAGGCAGCGCCAAAGAGTTAGGCGTGAATCACGGTTTGCGCCGCATTGATTACACCGAACCGCTCATTTCGTTTTCCAACTTGCCAACGTTTTTTGAATCAAAGAATAGCATGGAAATCTCGCAAAGACGGGCGAAGCAATTCGTCGGCTTGAAAGTTTTCTAACTTGTTCTGTGATAGTCGATCCCGCCCATTTTTCGCTACTCTTTGTACTCAATTTTCATCCTTAACAAGTCTCGCGCAAGAAATGATCGAGGGAAAATTTTGCAGGATTCTTCTTCCAACCCTTCGATTTCATTGATTTGATAGCGGCTGCTGATGTGAGTCAATCCCAGTCGTTCGGCTCCGGCTTCCTTGGCTATTTGTGCGGCTTGTTTCGCGGTTGAGTGTCCTGAGAGCTTGGCTGAATCTGCATCCTGGCTGCCGAAGGTCGCCTCATGAACAAGCAAATCGGCGTTTTTTGCGAGTTCAACGGAAGCGGCGCAAGGACGGGTGTCCAGGCAGTAAGCGAAACGGTGGCCAGGCCGTGCAGAATCGAGCACCGATTCAGGAGAAATTATCCTGCCGTCAGCGAGTTCAATCGACTCGTTTCGTTGCAACCTGCTGCGAATCGGTCCGACCGGGATGTCTAATTCTTTCGCCTTGTCCGCATCGAACTTGCCGGGGCGCGTATTTTCAACAAACGCCCAGCCAAGCGTTCGAATCCTGTGACGCAATGGGCGACAGATGATTTTGAAGTCCTTGTAACGCCATTCTTCGCCTTGCGAATCGTTCGACACTTCGTGAAAATGCAGCGGATAGTGAAGCGTAAAACGCGAGATTTTGCTGAGGAAATCGATGTATGACTTGAGCCCTTCGGGGCCGTACAAATGAACGTCTTGCGTACATTCCGCCATTTGCAGGCTGGTCAAAAGGCCGGGAAGACCATAGAAATGATCGCCGTGAAAATGCGAGATGAAAATGTGCTGCAAGCGTCCTGGCCGTAAGCCGGCTTTTTGCAGTTGAATTTGCGCGCCTTCGCCGCAATCGAATAGAAAAATTTCACCGTTCCAGATCATTGCTGTGGCCGAGAGATTGCGAAAACGAGTGGGCACGGCGGCTCCGGTTCCAAGAAAAACGACTTCAAACATTTTTTAGGCTGTAGGATGTTAGGCTTTAGACTGTTAGGGTGATTTTCAGTAATCGTTAGCAAACTGAATTAAATTGTCATTCGTCGTCATTTGCTTCGCGTCATTTGAGAATCGATGAATGATGCGGATTGAATGACAATAAATGCGGCTTCAGGCGGATTCTCTGCTTTTTTCGATGTTTCATTACGAGACCAAAGTATGCGTAGAAGACTAATTGCCCACCAGTCTACAGCCTAAATGCCTGTTTCGTCAAAAAGATCAGTTTGCTTTGGCGCACTGGATTTTGTGATTTGACCGTCGTAACCGATGGCGGTGGCGCCGCGCGCAATGAGCTTGGCGTTGGCGTTCTTTTCATTCACGTTTGGCTGCCGCACGAAAATTTGGCGTTTTTTGCGCAGACCGTCGATGGCGCCAGACCACGTACCGCCGCTGTCGCCGCTTTCGGCAATGTAGATTTCGTCCGCCAGGCCGTAAACAAAAGCGTTCCGCCGCATGGCCGCGCCGACGCGCCAGGGCGTTTTGGGGTGAAACGTGCTGAACACGAGCGCTTTGCCGGTTGAAACCGCGTCCTGATATTTCACAAGGCTGTTGCCGCACGTCATCACGCCCTGCGGCAGCACGATGACGCTTTTCCCGCCTGCATCCAAAGTTGAGTCGAGTGCTTTTCGATCAACGCCTTTGGCAAAACCGCTGACGACAATTTGGTCTTGCTCCACGGCGCGCTGGGCGATGTATTCAGTAAACGCCAGCGCATTTTCCGAAGCCTTGCGCGAGCCGACGACGGCGATGCTCGGCTGATTCAATAACTCTAAATCTCCTCCTAAATACAAAACCGGCGGCGCAGCGGCTTTTCCGAGGTTTTGAATCAATCGCCGGGGATATTCCGCGCTTTTTTGCGACAGAATTTCGAAACCGGCCTGTTCCATGCGCTCGACAATATCCGATGTCAACAATAATTGACTTTGCGCCGCGAACAAACCGTCGCATTGCTTGGCGTCCAAGCCAAATTCACTCGCCCAGTCCTCTTCGCCCAGGTTAAAAAAAGCTTCGATCGAAATTTTGCGAGTCTGAATATCAGCGAGCAATTGATTGATGCGCCTGGTGCGCCATTTTCTCAAATGCGCGATGGCGGCAAGCCACGCTTTGTCATGAATCGGTATTTCCTCGCTGAAAATAATTTCGAGCGGCAGACCTGGATCCGTAGTCTTCGACGACACACTTTTTTTCTTTCCGGGAGACTCGCTTTCCCAGCTATGATCGATGCGTTTGGCGCTCATTTTTTGTCCCCTCCGATGGTTTTGGCGATCACAACCGGCGCGACTTTCCGCGCGCCCAGCCGCGTGAGCAGCCAGCCGATTTCGCGAATGGATGCGCCGCTGTCGAAAATATCATCCACGAGTAAAATTTTCTTTCCTTTCACCAGTTCAGCGTCCTTGAAAGCAAAAACGTTTTTGACGTTATCCCATTTTAAAACAGGATTTTGAAAAGCTTTTTGCGGCTTGGTGCGCCGCTTTTTGGTCAAGCCGTGCGAGACTTCCAAGTTAAGCGCTTGCGCCAATTTTTCCGCGAAATTTTGAACGAGATTGCCGGATTCGGTCGGCGGTACGTAAAGCAAAACGTCGAATTTTTCAGCGAGAAATTTATGCTTGATTGCGCGCAAGGTGCGCTTCAATAAAAACTCGGGGAAATCGCCGCCCTGCTCATATTTGCAGCGATGGATCGTGACGCCGACGTTGGAAAATCCATAGTAAGCCGCCGCAACTCCGTCGACGAGCGCCGCTCGCGGCGTTTTTACTTTCAATTCCGGGAAATAATCTTCGCTGAAGCGGTGAATTTTTTGTTTCCAGGCTGAGCTCAACTCGAATGCTTCGTGATCGCCAAGATCGTTGTCGCAAGCGCCGCAGTCTTCCGCAACTTTGTCGCCGAGAAATTCGCGCAGGTAACGCATTCGGCAGGATTCGGTCTCTGCGTAGGCGATCATTTTGTCAAGCTCAGCGAGCTTATACTGTCGGAGTTGAGCGAAAGGCTCAGGATCGAGTTTGGGCGCGTCGAAGCGATATTCGAATTTTTTACGGTTGTTGTAACGGATTTCGTGAACCACGTTCTGGTCGATCAAGTCAGCCAGAATCACCCGCACTTGCGTTTGCGGCAGGTTGGTCGCGCGCATCAGCTCGATTTCCATCATCGCTTTTTGGCGCAAGGTTTCGATCACAAGCTCATAAGTCGCGGTTTCCGGACGGCTTGTTTTGACGAAATACTCCGGGAGTCGTCGATCTGCGGGATTGTAGAGCAGCACAATTTGCGTCGGCAAGCCGTCGCGTCCGCCCCGCCCGATTTCCTGGTAATAATGCAGCAATGATTGCGGAATTTGCGTGTGGACGATGAATCGAATGTCCGGCTTATCCACGCCCATGCCCAGGGCGTTGGTGGAGACGATGCATTTCCAGCGATTTTTGAGCAAACCTTGTTCTATTTTTTTGCGCTTTTCCGCCTCCAGTCCGGCGTTGTAGTTTTCCGCGTCGATTCCGGCGGCTTTGAGCCAATCAGCGTAAAGGTCGGTGTTGACGCGCGTGCCGGTATAAACGAGGCCGGAGCCTTCGGCGCTTTGCAGGAAATTCGCCAACCAAACCATTTTTTCCGTTTCATTTTTGCAGTCCACCACCCGGAGATTGAAATTTTCACGCGCCATATCGCCGCGCAGAAGCTGCGTTCTCTTGCTCAATTGCGCGATGACGTCTTGCGTGACGCGCCAGGTTGCAGTGGCCGTGGTCGCGAGCACTGGGAAATCTTCCGGCAGACGTTTGATGAGCCGGACGACGCGTCGGAACGCCGGACGAAAATCATGACCCCATTCTGAAATGCAATGCGCTTCGTCGACGACGACCATCGCGAGATTCATTTTGCGAACTGCTTCAGCCCATTCCAAACTTTCCTGGCGTTCGGGAGCGATGTAGAGAATTTTGATTTGCCCGGCTTTGGCTTGTTCCAAAATTGCCCGATTCTCTTCGTGAGATTGCTCGCTGTTCAAAGCCGCGGCGGGAATTTTTTTTGAGAGAAGGTATTGAATTTGGTCACGCATCAACGCGATTAGCGGCGAGAAAACAACGGTGACGCCGGGAAATTGCGTCGCCGGAAACTGGTAGCACAGCGATTTGCCAAACCCGGTTTTTTCAACCAGAAGCAAACGTTCGCCCGCCAACAATTTTTCTATGGTTTCCCACTGGTGATCGTAAAAATGCTGGTGTCCGAAAATTCTGGCGAGCTGCTTTTCAGCTTCGGCGCGGTTCATGATGGCCGTTGGCGTTGGAAGTTATGAACGTATGTTTTGCGGGAAGAATATAAGAAAGATTCTTCGGCGGGCGTAGAAATTTTTCTTTCAGCAGTAAGAGGGAAAAGCTATTCCGGCAGTTCGACTTTTTGATAGTCTTTTCCAATGATGATGCGAACGTCAATTGCGCCGGCGCTTTCGGAAGCGTTTTCCAATTTTTGATAAATCACGGCAGAGGAAGGCAGGCCCAGCTTTTGGGCGACTTGCAGACCGAGCAGCGTATCGACCGATTTTCTATCAACGATGATTGTTTGTTCGATTTCAAACGAGCTGTAATTTCCGACATTATCAGCTTCAACCTGGAATCCTGCATCCTTCAGATAATCGGCAAATTTTTTCCCCAGTCCGGAAACGCCGCAACCATTGAGTACTTCGATGTTGATTTGAGCCGTTGCATTGCTTTGCGCGACTTGCTCGACTGAACTGATCGGAGCTTCGCCGTCCGCGGGCATCATTTTCATCACGAATGAGAAAATGAATGCGGCGTTGATTAAGCCCAGAGCCCACAAGCCCAGACCATAGAGCGTGCTTTTTAAATTGGTATTATTGCCTTTTTTGGCCGCTCTTTTTTTTCTGGCAGGCTTGGGTTTGGCGGCGGCTCTTCCTTTTGTGGTTGCGGGGCGTTTGCGCGCCATGCTCGATTGTTTTTTCACGTTTTCCTCCGGGCGCTAAAAAAACGGCTGCAGATTAAACAAAAAAATACCGGTTAAAACAACCGGCGTTTAAAGCATAAGTCAGTTTTTTTCGAAAAATGAAGACTGGCGCCAGCGATTGTAACCTCTCGAGTAGTAACCATTGTGGTACGACGACGGGTAGGCGTTATATCCCACGCTCATCTGGAAATTTTTCGATGGCTTATATTCGAGATTCGCGCCAGAAACGAAAAAGCCGTTCGTAAACGGACTGTTTACGCCGGTTCCTTGCAAGGGATTGTGCGTCATGCCCAGTTGCAAACTCACGGACAATGGCGCGCTTAACTGGTAGCTCATCGTGTTCAGGTACATGCCCTGGCTTAAGCTCGTTCCGCCAAAATTCATGAACGAAAGAGAGTAACTATGCTGCATTTGGAATTTTGACGGGTCGAGTCCTAGCGTGCTGAGAAAGCTGCGCGGATTCGTTTGTGTAAGATTGTTGGAAAAATGTTGTTTGCCGACGGTCTCGTTCTTGAGTTGCGCCCCGGCGACCGACGGGATGACGGCTGTTGCAAGAAGGATGATGAAAAGAGTTTTGATGCTTCGCATTTTTACGCCTTTTTCATGCCGTTTAACAAGCGCCAAATGTTTGATTATGTTCTAGATGCAAAAGTGCGGCAAGGGTAATGAATTTTCGAAATAATGTCAAACCTTTTCGAAATAAACAAGTTGGGACGGAAGAAAATGAAAATTTTATCTTGACATTATGTTCACCTGTTTGTATTATGACGGTGAACATGAGACCACTTGAGTTTCAAGCGGCCTGATTTTAAGAGCCAAAGGGTAGTTGTACTGACTGAAGGATGGAGTTATGCGAAAAATAACTCAGAAACAAAAAGAAATCTTGGACCGAATCATCCAAATCAAACGAGACATTGGGTATCCCCCTACAATGCAGGAATTGGCAAACGAATTCGGCTTTAAATCGAAGAATGCAGTTTACAAGCACCTGGAAGCTTTGGAGAAAAAGGGCTTTATCCGGCGCGCTGCAAACGGCGCTCGCGGCATTACGATTTTACAAGGCGTGGAGGAAGACGGCGATATGAAAAGTCGAGGCGTGCCTTTGGTTGGCTTGGTCGCTGCGGGAACGCCGATTACGGCGGAGCAGAATATAGAACGCTATGTTCCGGTGCCGGAATATCTGACGGATTCCGCTGCAAAACACTATGCTCTCCGCGTTCAGGGAGACAGTATGATCGACGCCGGAATTCTTGAAGGAGATTTGGTCATCGTCCGGTCGACGAACCATGCCGACAACGGCGACATTGTTGTGGCGCTGAGCGAAGAAGAAGCGACGGTGAAACGATTCGTGGTCAAAAATGAGCGTCTAAAATATTTAAAGCCGGAAAATACGCTGTACGGCAACATTCCAATTACTGAGGGCTGGTCGATTCAAGGCAAAGTCGTCGCGTTGATTCGAGAGCATATTTAGCTTTTCCGAATCAGGACGCCGCCAGCCGAGAATAACGCGCTCAGAAGCTTTCTTTTCGTCAGCCACAGGACGTACCGACAAGAACCAGGAAAAATAGAAAGCCGCGGGAGGCGGACAGTCTCATGATTTATGAAGAAATCTTTGAGCCGGTCGACGTCATCACGTTATTTCAGAACGGCATACTGCAGCCATTGCGGTTCAAGTGGCAGGGCAGCGTTTACAAAGTCGCAAAAGTGCAAAGCCATTGGATGGTGCCGCTAGGACGAGGGCGCGCACACCATTTTGCAGTCTCGACAGGCAGCCCGGACAGTTATGAATTGATCTTTAACTCCTACAATCTCAACTGGCAGCTCGCTCGCGTCGGGCTGGACGGCTAAGGCGGTGTTTAGTGATGAAAATCTCGTAATCACTGTCTAATGAGCGCTTTCGATATTCTAATCACTAATCACTAATCACTAATCACTAATCACTAATCACTGAAAAGGTTCTACCCCTACCCCCCAAGACGCCTCGCATGAGAGACTCGCGTACCTTGTGTGAGAGCTTCTTCCCAAAATCAGGCAAACCGGCGGCGGTTGCGAGAATTTCTTGCGCCGCCGTCGGATTTTTATCCCCACCTGAAACCAAAACGCGCTTCCTTATCAATTGCAGTTTTGCTTTGACCCAGTCACCCGGCCTGACAGCTGAAGAGAATAAATTGGTCTATATCGATTTGCGCAATTCTCAATAAAGCCGTATTTATTCAGGCTAAAGAATACAAAATGCACGGCTGATTTGTAAGGAGGAGAAATGCCGGAGGAAAACAAAAAAGTTTATCTCACTCGCTTGATTCCAGACGCGGGGGTTGAAATGCTTAAACAAGCGTTTCCCGCATTCGAAATGAACGACAGTGATCGAGTGCTTTCGAAAGATGAACTCAAAAGCCGGGTTGCAGGCAGAGACGGCCTTGTCACGCTGTTAACTGACAAAATCGACGGGGAGGTTATGGACGCAGCCGGGCCGCAATTAAAAGTCGTCGCCAATTTTGCGGTCGGGTACGACAATATCGATTTAAACGCAGCAACGGAACGCGGTATTTTAGTGACCAACACCCCGGGCGTACTCACCGACGCAACCGCGGATTTTGCCTGGGCATTGCTCATGGCGACGGCGCGGCGCATTTCTGAATCCGAGCGGTTTACGCGCGCTCTCAAGTTCGATGCCTGGGGACCAAAACTCATGCTCGGCGGGGATTTTGTCGGCAGGACTTTGGGCGTTATTGGCGCCGGGAGAATTGGATCGGTTTTCGCGAGCCGTTCCGTCGGCTGGAACATGAAAATCCTGTATGCCGATGAGTTTAGAAATGAAGAGCTTGAAGAAAAATTTGGCGCCCAAAAAGTCGATGTCGATACTTTGTTGCGTGAATCCGATTTCGTCTCGATTCACGTGCCGTTGCTTCCCTCGACGCATCATTTGATCAACGCCGAATCTCTCCGGAAAATGAAACCCACGGCTTACTTGGTGAACACTTCGCGCGGGCCGGTTGTCAACGAAGCCGAGCTTGCGCAAGCATTGCGTGAAAAAGTGATCGCGGGCGCGGGATTGGATGTCTATGAATTTGAACCTGAAGTACATCCGGAACTGTTAGAGTTGGAAAACGTTGTTCTCGCGCCGCACATTGCCTCCGCAACGCTGGAAACGCGCGACAAAATGGCCATGATGGCGGCTGAAAACGCTATCGAAGTTTTGAGCGGACGCCGCCCGCCAAATCTTGTGAATACAGACGTCTTGAATTCTTGAGGAGCTCGTGAACTTACTGAACCGATTGACGGTCGGACTCATGCCGATCGTTCCGAAGCCGATTATCCGAAAAATTTCCAGTCGATACATCGCGGGGGAGACTATAGCGGACGCGGTTCGCGTGATTCGCGGCCTTGAAAATGAAGGCTGTTGCGCGACCGTCGATATTTTGGGGGAGTACATTACGCTAAAAGAAGAAGCTCTCGCAGCCGTTGAAGGCTACCTGGAAGCGCTGGAAATGATTCACGCCGAGGGCGTCGACAGCAACGTTTCCGTTAAGTTGACGGCGCTTGGCCTGGGACTGGATGAAGAGTTCTGTTTCGAGAATATCAAGAAAATCGTTGAAAAAGCGGGCGACCTGGGGAATTTTGTGCGGATCGACATGGAAGATTCGCAATACACCACCAAAACAATCGAACTCTACCGACGATTGCGAAAATCACACGATAACGTCGGCGTTGTGTTACAAGCCTATTTACGTCGAACGCGCAGTGATGTCGCGAATATTATCAACGGCTTCGACCAAGTTAACTTCAGGCTGTGTAAAGGCATCTATGTGGAGCGCCGTGAAATCGCTTACAAAGAGCCGGAACTGATCAACATGAATTATGCGAATCTGCTTGAAGAAATGCTGAAAAAAGGCGTCTACGTCGGCATCGCCACGCATGATGAAAAGCTGGTTTGGCGCGCATTTGAGATAATTGACCGTCTCCAAATCCCCAAAGAAAACTACGAATTTCAAATGCTGTTGGGCGTGGATGAGGAGCTGAGAAGAATTATCGTCTCTGAAAAAAGGAAACTGCGCGTCTATGTCCCGTTCGGGGAACATTGGTATGGCTACTCTTCTCGCAGACTAAAAGAAAATCCCCAGATCGCGGGCTACATTATTAAGAATTTTTTCGACTCCCCCAGGAAAGATGCGTGACTGAATCCGCTCTATCGTCTGTACATTGGCCAATTCTTAAGCCTTCCTATTTTTTGTAAAGCACGCCCCTCAATTCTTGCATTTGCAAACTCTCCCCTCGGATCTCCTATAAATGAAAATCCCTTAAAATATTGTTTAGTTTGAGCTTAGGGTGATCTTCTCTTAATGGCATATGGATTGCTTTAGCTAAAGTGTGAGTGATATTCACGAGTCGTTTTTTAAAAACTAAGTCATTTCAGACGTATGACTTTGGGAAGGAGACGCTGTTATGAAACCTTTTAAAAACCCCCGTTTCGATCTCAAAAGGCAACACACAAAGGCTTTGGAGCTCTCGCTTATTGCGGCACTGCTGATAATAATCGTCGGGCTTAAGCTTTTCCCGGGAGAATTGGGCAGGGCCCCGGATGTGGTGATTACGGAATTCTCGGTTGAAGTCGAAGAAATCCCGCTCACGGAGCAGAAGGTCCGCCCGCCGCGGCCGATGCGTCCGTCAATTCCGATTCCGACCGCTGACGAAGAAGTCCCTGAAGAAGAGACAATCGAATCCACGGATATCGACTTTGATGAGATTCCCCCGCCTCCGCCGCCTGAAGAGCCTGAAGCTTCGGGAGATGACGACGTCTACCGATTCATTCCATTTGACAAGGCTCCGATAATGATCGGCGGCATGTCAGCTCTGATGAAAAAAATTGTCTACCCTGAAATCGCCCGTAAAGCCGGGGTCGAAACGCGTGTTATCATTGGCGTTTATATCAACAAAGAAGGCTCTCCTCTGAAAACTCAGGTTTTAAAACATTCGGGCTCCAATGTAGGATTTGAAGATGCCGCAATTAGCGCAATCATGAAAATGAAGTGGGAGCCGGCCTTGCAGCGCGATCGGCCAGTCGCAGTGTGGATGTCAATTCCAGTAAACTTTCAGCTGCGGGAAATCAAGGAAGAAACCTGAAAATCCTCTTTAAATGATATGGAGACGAGCGATGAAAAAGATGAAGAAAATTTTGGTTCCGGTGGATTTCTCGAGCAACGCCGATCAAGCGCTAGATTTTGCAGCTTTGTTAGCTAATGAATATGAGAGTGAAATTACGCTGCTGCATGCCGTAACGCTTTTCCACGACGACCCGAACAATCCGGTGTATCAGTTTCCGGATACGGAAAAAATTGTCGAGAAAACGATGGAATCTGTCGGGGACAATCTGAATGGCATGGTGGACAAATTGGAAACTCTCCAGGTCAAGACAAAAACCGTTCGCTCCATTTCTCCGGCAGAAGCGATTATTGATTTTGCAGAAGACGGCGAATTTGATCTCATCGTCATGGGAACGCATGGTCGAACCGGATTCAAGCGTTTCCTGATGGGCAGCGTTGCCGAGCGCGTCATTCGTCATGCGCCTTGCCCGGTGATTACGGTTAAATTGCGGAAAGACGAAGCTAGCTTTACACCTGCGTTGAATAAAATCATCGTTGGCGTTGATTTCTCAAATTATTCAAAATTGGCGCTGGCGCATGCGGCGGATTTTGCTCGCAGATTCAACGCATCGTTGCAAGTCTTGCACGTTGTTGAAGAACAAATTCATCCTTCATTCTATGTTACGGGAAGTACGACGATCTTTGATGTTCAGTCAGACTTGCGAGAAAAGTCCGCGCAAGCGTTGAAAGATTTCGTGGACGAAACCTTGATCGAGCCGATTGATTACGCCTGCCACATTCGTGAAGGCAGGGCGCATATTGAAATTGTGAAGTTTGCCGAAGAGCAAAACGCCGATTTGATCGTGCTTGCAACACACGGCTTAGGCGGACTTGACCATTTCCTGATCGGATCGAATAGTGAGAAGGTGGCGAAACAAGCAAAAGCCCCGGTTTTCATTTTGCTTGCAAAAGGCGTCAACAAAGTCTCAAAAAAAGATGCGTAAGCTCCCCTTAGGTAAGAAGAAAATGATTCGCTGTTGAAAAATCAAAGGGACGCTAATTCAGTTTAGCGTCCCTTTGATTTTTGGGGACAATGTTTGAAGGTAACAGACAAAAACTTTCGCGCTGGAAGACTTGATCTAAACCTCGAGCTTTGAGCGCAATCTGTGGCGGGCGAGGGCAAAGATTTGAGCGTGTCGGTCACTGGTTTTCCAAAATGAAAAACCGGGGGTTCTTCTGACAACCCCGTCAGCTTTTTTGCTCTCGAACTTCGCGAATCCAACCCAGAACCTTATTCACATTTTCTGAAACGGCCTTCCAATTTCCTTCCGCGACGAGATCCTTGCGAATCAATTTGCTGCCCATGCCGACGCAACAAGCGCCAGCCTGAAACCACGAATAAATGCTTTCCTGTGTAGCATCGACGCCGCCGGTCGGCATAATGCGCGTGCCGGGCATTGGGGCAAGAACGGCTTTGACGAAACCCGGGCCGCCGACTTGAGAACCGGGAAAAATCTTGACAATTTCCACGCCCAGCTCTTCCGCCGCCGAAATCTCGCTCGCACTGCCGCAGCCCGGCGAATAGGCGATTTTTCTACGATTGCATAGTCTGGCGACTTCGGCGTTTAAGGCTGGGCTTACAATGAACTGAGTCCCGTGTGCGATGAAAAGGGCCGCTGTCGGCGCGTCAAGAATTGACCCTGTTCCAAGCATGATTTCCGGATAATCGCGCTCAACGAACGAAGAAAGTGCGTTAAAAACACTCAAGGCTTTATCGCCGCGATTTGTGAATTCAATAACGCTTGCTCCGCCTTCAGCGCAAGCCACCACGATATTTTTTGCCGTTTCAACGTCCGGGTGATAAAAAACAGGAACAAGGCCGTTTGCAATAATCCGGTTTAATACTGAAAGGCGATCGAATCTGGCCATAAGGTCTCCAATTGAAACTCTAAAATTGCTGATTAACTGATGTTACGCACTCTTGGAAGTTTCTCTGGCTTCAGAGCTGGCGCGTAACATCGGTGTTTAAGATCCCGCAGTCGATGCAGTTACGGCGGAAGCGATAACTGCAGCCATGATCGCAGCTTGTATCGCCTCAACCGCTTTCGCGACGGCGCGTCCGGTCATCTCGCCCGCAGCGATGCGTTCAATATGTTTTTTTCTTGACTTTAGCGCCTTACGGTCGAAAATGACTTTGAGCAAGCTTGTGGCATGCGCCAGGGAAATGAGAATCGCGGTGTTTTGTGTCATTTGGGCGTTGTCCTCAAAAATGGCTTCGCGCAATCGTTCAATCAAGCGGCGTTCAGGCTCGGGATTAATTTCCGGATAGATTTTGCGTCTGAAAAGCAACAGAATTTTGTCCTCGTCTTCACGCAAAATCCCTTTTAAGCAAAGCTGTTGTGCGATGCGATGTTTCAATTTGCCGATGTTTGAAAACCGTGAAACCCAGGTTTCTATCGTCGCTCGCCGCTTGCTGGTTCGAATACGTTCAAGGCACTCGTCTAGCAAAACGTCTCCCACGGGCGTTGGATCGGCTATCTCAACGAAATCTTTTCTTTTTTGCGATTCGACGCGAATTCGCTCATGCAGCAGTAACTCGGACAACAATGAGCCGCCAAGAGCAAATTGGTACATCGTACCAGATTCAATCGTGCCTTCTCTGTCTTTTAAAGCCAACAGTAACGCTTCTTCGTGAAGATACAAATTGTCCATTCGATTGCTCACAGGTTTTCTTCAAAAAAACAAGATTGAGGCGACGTATTTTTATGCATCTTTATCCGACCAAACGGCAAGTTCATTCCCGCTTGGTTCCGCAAAGTGAAACCTTCGGCCGCCCGGAAAGGAAAAGATTTCCTTGATGACAGATCCGCCAGCTTCTACCACTTTTGACAGCGTTTCTTCGAGATTGACGCTGTAGAGAACGATCAGCGCGCTGCCGGTCGCCGTCGTCGCTTTTAGCTCAGACTTGAAGAAGCCGCCGTCTAGGCCGGCGCTTGAAGAAGTGAAAGATGAATAATCGGGGCCATAGTCTTGAAACGACCAATCGAATACTCTGCTGAAGAATGATTTGGTCGCGCCAAGATCATTGGCTGGAAACTCAACATAGTTTATTTTTTCGTACTCAGTCATGCGTTTATCCTCTTGCTCATAGCGTTTTGGGAAAGAGCAGCCCCGGTTTTGCTAAAACTCATCGGGGCTGCAGGCTGCGTTCAGACGATCACTGCATGACAGATTTTACATATCCATATACGGCATTGCCGGCACTTTGCCAAGCAAACGCGAATAAACGGTGAGCGCGCCTCGATGATGCGCGCAATGATCCACAATCGCGCTAAAAATGGTGAAGCGCGGTTGGCCGCCCATAATTGGCCCCTCGGCGATTGGCGCCAGCCAGTCGGCCTCGCTTTTCGATTCCAGCAAGCCCGCTAGGTGTGCAAAAGCGTTTTTCAGACGATCTCTTGCAGCTTGTAAAGATTTCGTTTCTCTGGCTTCTTTGATGTGATCGTCAAAGTTCATATCGAAGCCTTTGGAGTTGAAGGCCCCGTCTGAAAACCATTCAATTGTCTGAGCCGTGTGGGTGACATGGCCCGCAACTGTATACAAAACTTCCTGAGGTGCAAAGGCGGAGTTCTCTTCCGTCAGGCAGTTGGTGCTGCGATTGAAAAATTCCTCCGTTACTTTAAGTTCCTGCGCCAAACCTTTACGTAAATCCATGTTGTCCTCCTTTTCGAGAAATGAGATCGCGGCGAGTTTTAGCGACCCGCCGCGAAGCCTATAATAATTTTGACGCAGGCATGATACAAACGAAGAGTGACAACATTATGTCAGCAGTATTTTTGAAATTCGAAAAAAAGTGAGTGCTGCCTGGTCATGAAGGGAAAAACGAGCGTGCGCGCGCCAAAAAACGCGGAATTTCACAGCAAGAGTTTTGCTTGACAAAACGCGCCGTGAACGGTATTATAGGCTCCTTTATAAAAATCAGAACGGGAAACACCTGAAAAGGAGCAAACATGCGCTCATTCTTGAAGACGGCGAGTTTTTTAGTCGCCGCGATGCTGGCTTTCGGCTGCGATCAGCCAAGCATAGAATTTGATACAGAACTTAATGATCCGGATAACCCGATTGTGGCCATGGAAACGTCGATGGGCGTGATTCATCTCGAATTATTCGAAAAAGACGCCCCTGAGACCGTGGCGAATTTTATTGGCCTGGCCGAAGGAACGAAGGAATTCACCGATCCGAACAACGGAGAAAAAGTCAAACGACCGTATTATGACGGCTTAATTTTCCATCGCGTGATCCAAGGCTTTATGATGCAGGGCGGCTGTCCTCTGGGTAGCGGACGCGGCGACCCCGGCTTCAAATTCAAGGACGAAATTAATGCAGAAGCGCTTGGTCTCGCTAATCAGACCGTCAATTCTCAAGAAGTTCAACGATTCGTTTTTCAGAAGCTTCAAATTCGCAACCAGGAAGAGTTTTTGGCTAGAAACGCCGAAATTGACAGTGTGATGAAGCAGTACGTAAGTATGTCGGCGTTGGATTTTTTCACGGAAATGGGCTATAAGTATGACAGCTCACTAAATTCTCATAAGGCTGTTCGCGGCGTGATTGCCATGGCGAACGCCGGCCCAAATACGAACGGTTCGCAATTTTTTATCACCCACGCCAACACGCCGTTTCTTGACGGCAAGCACACCGTTTTTGGCAAGGTCGTGAAAGGCATGACCGTCGTCGATCAGATTTGCAACGTTAAAACGTCTACATTTAATGATAAGCCTGAAGAAGATGTGGCAATCATCTCAGTGCGGCAAGTCCAGTAAGCGCCGGTCATTTTGGAGCCGCGGATTGTTGGAATAATGGGCTTAACGATTCATTAATCCATCAATCTGCGCGGAATAAACAGCGGGAGAACAATGCGATTTATTTCCTGGAACGTAAACGGTGTTCGCGCCGCTCTGAAAAAAGGCGCGGATGAATTTTTCCAGACTTGCGACGCGGACGTCATTTGTCTTCAAGAGACAAAAGCGCAGCAGGAACAAGTTGATTTTGAACTGCCAGGCTACGATCAGTTTTGGAATTCCGCTGAGAAAAAGGGCTATTCCGGAACGGCGATTTTCACGCGTGCGAATCCGATAAACGTTCAAAACGATCTTGGAAAAGACGAGCATGACCGGGAAGGACGCGTAATCACAGCAGAATTTCCGGACTTTTTTCTCATTACTGTTTACACGCCTAACTCGAAGCGCGGATTGCTGCGGTTGGATTACCGGCAGGAATGGGACCGGGATTTTCTTGGTTTTGTCAAGGAATTGGAAAAGCAAAAACCGGTTATATTTTGCGGGGATTTAAATGTGGCGCACAAAGAGATTGACCTGGCGAATCCAAAAACAAATCGGCGCAACGCCGGATTCACCGACGAAGAACGCACCGGATTTGATAATATCGTCGAAGCTGGTTTTGTTGACACTTTCCGCGAGTTTGTCCAAGACGGCGGACATTATACCTGGTGGAGCAACTTCTCGAATGCACGGGCCAGAAACGTCGGCTGGCGCATCGATTATTTTTGCATTTCTGAAAGCCTGCGACCAAACCTGAAAAACGCCAATATTTTGCCTAACATTATGGGGTCAGATCATTGTCCCGTTACGTTGGAAATTGACTGACGACGACCTTCCGCAAAACTCACAGAATTTACTCATAACGCAAAGAGTCGATGGGGTTCGCTCGCGCCGCACGAACGGCTTGGTAGCTGACGGTGATCAGGACGATTACCACCGCCAAAGCTGCCGCTGCAATGAAAACAAAAGCGTTCAGGTTGGTGCGGTAGGCGTAATTCTCCAGCCAGCCGGACATGACAAACCACGCTATCGGCCAAGCGATTAGATTGGCAATCCCCGCCAAAACGATGAAATTCTTCGACAACAGTAAAAAAAGATTTGGGATGGACGCGCCAAGCACTTTGCGCACGCCAATTTCCTTGGTTCGCCGTTCCGCCATATAGGAAGCCAGACCGTAGAGCCCAAGGCTGGCGATCAAAATGGCGATAGCGGCAAAATATCCGGAGAGTTTGCCGGCGCGCTGTTCCGCCCGATACAGGCGGTCATAATCTTCATCCAGAAAATTGAAGAAAAACGGCGTGTCGGGATTGAAGTTTTTGTAGGTTCTTTCGACAAATTCTATGGTTTCGCTGATATTCTCCGGTCTCGTGCGCATCACCATCGCGTAGTAGCGCGTTGGGCTCAAAAACAGTAGCAACGGCTCAATTTTCGTGCGCACCGGCTTAAAATGAAAATCCTTAACCACGCCGACAATTGTATAATCCGCCTGACCGGCGGTTAGGGGCTGGCCGACGGGATTTTCCAATCCCATGATTTCAGCGGCGCGTTGATTGATCACGACGGTTTGCGAATCGGCGGGAAATTCCCGCGAAAAAAAACGACCCTCCGCCATTTCCATTGCGAAAGCGTTTACGTAATCTTCATCAACGCTCAAAAGGTGCATCAAAACGTCGTCGTTGGGGTCTTTTCCCGGCCATCCAAAGCCCGAACTTGACCTGGCGACATAGGTTGGAAGCTGGCTGGTACGGGTGATCGCGGTGATGTTTGGATTGCGCAGCAGCTCTTGCTTAGCCACAGCGCTTTTTTCCCTAAATTGCCCGGACATCCAGACATAGCCGAGATTTTCCTTGTTCAGTCCCAGATTTTTATTGCGGATAAACTCCATCTGGCGAATGACGACGAGCGTGCCAATGATCATGATCACCGAGAGCGCGAATTGCAACACGACCAGCGTTTTTCGAAACAAAGAACCGCCGCGACGGGCGCTCCCGCCGCCTTTCAGCGTTTCGATGGGCTTGAATGAAGAAAGAAATAAAGACGGGTAAATGCCGGAGATAATGCCGGTGAGCAAAGCAATCGCGAGGAACGACAAAAATAAATAGGGCTCGAGTGTGCCGAGACCCAGCGTTTTGCCGGAAAGATCATTGAAGGTCGGCTGTAATAATTTCACGAGAATAAGCGCTGCAATAAAGGCGATCAGAGAAAGAAAAACCGCTTCGCCGAAAAACTGGTTGATCAACTGGGAGCGCCTCGCGCCGACGACTTTCCGCAAGCCGACTTCTTTGGCGCGACGCTCAGAACGTGCGGTCGCGAGGTTCATGAAATTGATGCAAGCGATGAGCAAAACGAATAATGCGATTACGGAAAATATTTTGACATATTGAATGTCGCCGTGCCCGCCAATATCCGCCGTATATTTTCCGGAAGAGTAGAGGTGGATTTCAGTCAACGGCTGGAGATAAATTTCGGTGACGCTGTTTTCGTTGTTCTTCTTGATCAGGTCGACAATTTTTTCGTCAACCTGAGGGTGCGGCGTGTTTTTTTGCAGGCGGACGTAGGTGTAGCACCAATTCGAGCGCCAGGTTACCAGGTTGCTCCCCATTTCGCGCATGTAAACGAACGGCGCCAGAATGTCGAACTGCAGATGCGAATTATCCGGAACGTTTTCTATCACGGCCGTCACGCGAAAATCAACCTGGTTGTTAATGCGCAAAACCTGCCCGACAGCATCCCCGTCGCCAAAATATTTTGCCGCCGCTTCTTGGGTGAGAACCAATGAGTGCGGGTCTGAAAGCGCGGTCGAGAGATTGCCTTGCACAAGCGGAAGGGTAAAAATGTCAAAAAACTCGGGATCGGCGAACGCAACGCCCTCGCTGAAAACCTGCTCGTCTTTTTTGATGGTCAACGTCCGGTAGTTGAATCGCGTGGCCTGGACGATTTCCGGGAATTCAGTTTTCAATGCGCTCGCCAAAGGTCCGGGCGTGACGGCGACGGGAAAAATTTCGCCCCCGGCGTAGAATTGATTTTCAACGACGCGATAAACGTCTTCAGCATGTTTATTGAATCGATCATAACTGAGCTCGTGCTGCACCCACATCAAAATGAGCATGCTGCACGTCAGCCCCGCGGTCAGTCCGACGATGTTGATAAACGAGTAGCCTTTGTACTTGTACAAATTCCTCAGCGCGATTTTGAGATAATTCTTGAACATAGTCTCCTCCAATGAGCGCTCGGCATTGATTTTTCAACCCTTCATTATAAGACAAGCCGAATGCTCATTTAGTTACCCGACAAAATGCGCTGTTTTTTAATTTCTCCTTATTGAGGGAGCGTATATTCAAACTCGTAAAAATGCTTACTGTCCTTGATGATAATTTTCATCGTTCCTGTCAAACCCATCAATTCGCCCGTGGCGGAATCGGGAGAAACTTCAAGAATGAGTCGGTTTTCATCGCCTTGCATTGCGCCGAAATGCTGTAAAACAAACGTGCCGCGTTTCCCTCGCAGAAAACCGTTGACTTGCTCAATTGCAACATAGCCCGCCGAGCCCTTAACCGGCGTTCTGACGCTTAACATTTCGCCGCGACTCGTCGCTTCCAAATCGCCCCGGAAAGTTTTATCTATGGACATGCGATTCAGCATCATGCCTTCTTCGCCGTCAGCATAATTGTCTAAAGGTTGCAGATTTACCTCGAATTCACCTTTTGCAAACATGGTTTCTCCTTATCAACGTTTTGAATTTTAGGTTTTGATAGCCGGCTGCATTTTGCCGTCACGAAATTAGAGGTTTTGGGGAGTGCGGCGATTTATCGTCGCCAGTGACGGCAAACGAGGCTCAAACGCTTCAACGTTTGAGCCCAGGATTACTTCCAGATCAAGGTCGCAAGCGCGGCTGCCTTTCCCTGGATTTCGCGCGGGTTCATTCACTTTTTCCATCCCCCTTTCGAAGCGTCACGAACTGATTGATGTCAATGCCGGAAAAACACTCTTCTTCGCCGCCCGGCCACTGAACGCATACGCGCTCAATCTTTTGTGTCTGACCCAAGCCAAAATGCGCTCGAACGTCGTTGCTCGAAAGATAGCTATAACCCGGTTGGACAAGTCGCCTTAACGTTTTACCGTTCTCAATAAAAACGGTGATAACCGCTCCAATTGCATCACGATTGAGTGGCGGATCTATAGCGCGCACCGTTAGCCAGCCGCCTTTTTTAGGTGCGTCATTTCGGTAAAGCCGTGCAGGCGCGCCCGCGTTTGTTACGAGCAAATCAATGTCTCCATCGTTGTCCACATCCCCAAACGCCAGCCCGCGACTGGTCTCGACCGGTTTAGAAAAGCCGCCTGCCATGTTTCCGATTTCCAGAAATTGATTGTTGCCATTGTTTTCAAGCAACATGTTTGGTTCCGCATAAGGCGGCCAAAAAGAATTTGACGGTGTGGCTTCGATCAATGGGCCCCTGACAACACGCCCGTTAACGACGGCAAGATCAAGGTCGCCGTCATGATCGTAATCAAAAAAACCGGTTCCGAAGCCTGTGTATTGCAGACTGAGACCATGCAGCCTGGCTTTTCTCGTTTCATCGAAGTAGCTGTTGTTTGACGCGGCGCGATAAAGCGTGTTGCTTTCTCCTCGCAAATGCGTGATGAAAAGATCGGGAGTTTTATTTTCTGATAAAAAACCGACCGCAATGCCCATACTTGCCTCAGCTCGACCGAGGCTGTTGATCGCCGCGCCGCGCGTCACGGCTTCATCAACAAATTTGCCTTTGCCTTGATTCATCCAAAGATTATTCGGTTCACCATCGTTGGCGACGTAAATATCGGGAAAACCGTCGTCATTGAAATCCGCGCTGACGACTCCGAGCCCTTTGGACGTAACACGTGCAATCCCCGAGGTTTGGGACGCGTCTCTAAAAGTCAAATCACCATTATTTAAATAAAGCTTGTCGGCGACTCCGGGAAAACTTCCAGGGCCGCAGTAGTCGCGGCGGCCCGCTTGGTCAGAGCAAATCACTTTAGGGTTGTACGCAAGATAATTCGTGACGTAAATATCCAGAAAACCGTCATAGTTGGCATCAAAAAATAGGCACGATGCACTCCAGGCTTCGTTCGTAATTCCAGCGCTTTTCGAAATATTGCTAAAAGAGCCGTCGCCGTTGTTTTGGTAAAGAAAGTCCGCGCCGTAGTTGCTGATATAAATGTCCGCGAAGCCGTCGTTGTTTATGTCTCCCGCGGCGACGCCAATGCTGTAGCCTGTTTCCTCCAAACCGGAAGTTGAAGTGACGTCGCTGAACGTCCACGGCACGTCCTGGCGGTATAATCGCGTCATTTGTTCCTTGCCGCCGTTCGCTTCCAAAGATGTTGCGATCAATAATATGTCCAGATCGCCGTCGTTATCAAAATCGAGAAACGCGCCGCCGGAAGCCATGCTTGCAGGCATAAAATACTCGTCGCGGTTCGGGTCGTGCAGAAACTGAACGCCGCTTTTTTGCGTGACGTCAACAAAAGCGCCTGCTGCAATCTTTTCGGTTTTTAAATCTTGGTTGTTCTCGGAATCGCACCCCAGGCAGCAGCAAAAGGCTGCGATAATTATCGAGAATTTCCGTCCTTCAAACTTCATGTCAGCCGCAATGCGATATTAAAGAAAAAGCCCCGAAAACCAGTCGTCTTCGGGGCTTTTATAGAAGTAAAGAGCATCAATAGCCGATTGACAAAAAATCGCTATAATTTTATTAAAAGACTCATACTACTAGTAGACGTGGCGATTAGACAATCTTCGAATTAATATGTGAGTCTCAATGTTGCTGAGCCGCAAGGCACTTCGTTGCCTAAACATGGGCAGAGACCAGCAGCAAGACGCAAATAGAACTCATCGCCTACAGAACCCGTAACATCGATATCGAAATCGTCAAATGCTGGTGTACTACTGCTGCCGGCAATCCTTTCACCATTTCTATACACTTCCCACCAGTAACCAACATTGCCAGTTTGCGAGAACTCTACTATAAACCAACCTGTTGAACCTCCGCCACCAGCGATGGCATCTCCGGTGGTAATCGTGTATGTCGGTGATGTTTGCCAGTCAAAATCATTATGATTTGTCGTTATGCTCGTCATAGTTGGGACAGACCAGACAAATCCGCCAAAACTTAAAACGAAAAAAGTGATAAAAAAGAAGCGTTTCTTTGTAGTGTTCATAATAAATACCCCGATAAAAAATTAATATGAACTGCGATGTTTTGTCGTTTGGCATTGATGAGCTTTATTATTGCGATAACCTTGAACCTTCAAAGACGCTCGCCACGAAAAGCCTGAATCAAGTCTATATGCGCCTTTGAAGGTTCTATTATGCTACTTGAGCAGCATCATACGCTTGGTTTTCTTGACATTTCCGTATTCAAGAGAATAGATGTATGTACCGCTGGCGACGCGAATGCCGCGATCGTTTGTGGCGTTCCAAACAATCGAATGCGTGCCCGCCTGCTGAATGTGATCATCAACCAAAGTACGAACCACTTGCCCCATGATGTTGTAGATGCGAACAGTCACTTGCTTGCTGATCGGCAAAGTGTACTGGATGGTCGTGGACGGGTTGAACGGGTTCGGATAGTTTTGCTCCAGAACGTAATCTTCCGGCGTGATGAACGTCACTTCGGATTCACGAACCGATACGCCCATGCTGGAGAACTCAAACCGCTTCACAGTGTAAGCGCGCTCATTCGCCGCCGTTGTCACAACAGTATCGTAACTCGCGCCATTCCAAGTCAGGGTTGTGGTCGTGATACTGTCAGAAACGCCCTGGAAGCTGGCAAGGATTTCATAGTCGCCATCGTCGTCAAAATCGATTGGATTGCCGTGCCAATTCGATTGGACTTTCGAAGCGAAGGCTGCAGTGTTATCAAATGTGGTAGTTACGATTCCAGCGGAGTCTGTTACTGTAATGTTTCTCATGACGCCGCCGTCGCCGTTGTAGATAACTTGCGTCCAGTAATCAGCGGGATTTCTGGGATCGCTCCCGACCATTTCGGTGCTTGTTATGGTGCGCGGGTAGCTGCCGCCGACAAAGATATTGGGCATACCGTTTCTGTCGACGTCAAAGACGCTGGTGTGGAAACGCCCGACATCATCGGCGACTTTCACGACATGTGTGCCGTCAATCGAAAGAACATCGTCACCGGATTGATAATCGATCACCCATAAGCTCGCGGTCACAGCGGATGTTGAGTTATTGCCGTCGCCAAAGTTAGAAAAGTAGACTTCGTGATCGCCGTTTCCATCTACGTCTCCAGCTTCACCGCCAAAGATAGAAAAATCGTCTGTGGCGGAAGCCTGGAAGAAGCGGGTTTCGCTGTCTTCCGGAGCCGCAGCGTAAGAATCGGCGCCAAGCACGTCGAAATTGTACAAGGCAAAATTGTTCCAAGAGTGATTGACAATTTCATAAGAGCCGTCGCCGTCGAGATCAGCAGGCAAACCCTGATAAGGCGAACCGCCGCCATAATTGATCCGATCAACGAAGAACTCGGTTACCCATGTTTCAAAGCCGCCGCCGCCGGCTGCATGGTCAATTTCGCCTTCAACTGAAGTGATGATTGTACCGCGCTTGCCGCCGCCGCCGTTTCGGCGAATTGGAATCAAAGCTTCCTGTTTGCCGTCGCCGTCGATGTCTTTGACGTCAATCCGTTCGTGGTCGCCGCGATAGGATACGAAGTTCTCACCAGGGCAGCAAGTGTCAACTTCAGTGGAAATAATGGTCGAGTAGACGTCGCCGTAGTTGTCGCTGCCTTGTACGCCGTCCCACTCATAGACATAAAAACCGGAAGGTTCAGAAGCCAGCGGGAAGACGATTTCCCAATTACCGTCGCCGTCAAAATCCGAGACGTTGACCGTTCTTGGATTGAGGCCAAATCGCCGGTTGACGCCCGCAGCCGTATCCGCCGGGGATTCCCAAGTTTGTTCGAACACGTCGGCTTCGCTGTTGTATTCGAAGACTTTCACGCCTGCACGAGAAACATCCGTGACGATGATTTCCTTCGCGCCGTCCTGATCGAGGTCAAAACCGCCAATCGCCGTCCGAGCGGAAATATCTGCACCGATGACGGAAGGATCTGGCGAGACATTCATCACGCCGCCGCCGTCAGACCAGTTTTCCGCAAGCTGGACGTCCGAGCTCCCGTCGTACTCGAGCACGATGATCATGTCCTGATCCGGCTGTGTGGCAAACAAATTGGTCAGCACGATTTCTTTCATACCGTCGCCGTCCATATCGGCTGGCGCTATGCGCAACGGATAATAGCGTTCGCCGCTTTCGCCGCTGCTGTCCAAAATGATCGACCAGGTGTAACTCGTCGAATCCGCCGGATCGCCAATACCGTTGTATTCCATACGTGAGACTTTTTCACCGGTGCCGTGCGTCGCGACAATGTCCCATAAGCCGTCATTGTCAATATCGCCGACTGAGCCGCCGCGAGAACGTCTGAGCGGATTAAAATGACCGACTTCCCAAATGTTATCAACTGTCAGCATGGAAACGTCCGACACGTCATCCATAAAATACAATGTGCCGTTGGTCATTGGAAACCAGCCTTCGAGAAAGCCGTCGCCGTCCATGTCCTGAAAATACATGGCGTGGCTGTTAAACGAGCCAGGATCAATGTCTGGAATAATGCCGTTGAGGTCGACTTGCAGTTCATATGTATCGGGACCGGTCGCCTCGAATATGGTCATGCTCCAGTTGTCCCAGGTGTTGTACCAGATTTCTTTCTGGCCGTCACCGTCGAAATCGACAACTTCAATGTCATAAGTGCCGCCGCCGCCAAGAAGATCTTCCCCTGCTGTGAACTCAATTTTGAAACTGGCGAATTCGTCCAATCCTTCACTGTCGAGCGAAAGAATCACAAGTTCGCGATTGCTGCTTTTGCGTGATTGTACGGCGAGCTCCGTAGCCCCGTCGCCGTCAATGTCGTCAAGCTTGAAGCCGGAAGGACGGAAATCAAGGTCTCCGGTTCTTTCGAAATCATAGGTCAGTGTTGGTGCGGAAGGAAAAGTGAAATCCTCGCCCTGTTCAAATACGAACATATCCACAGGATCATCCGGGAGTGTCGGCACGCCGAAATAAATTTCATACAAGCCGTCGCCGTCCATGTCGCCCCAAGTCAAGGCAGGCAAGGAGTTGCTGCCTTCCGGCATCGTATAATGCCAAACATAGCTGTAAGAGTCCGGGCCGTCGTTTTCGTACAGATAAACGTCGAGGAAACCCGGATCCGGGCCCTCCGGAGCCAAGGTTTCATCTGTGGTAAAGAGAATTTCACGCTTGCCGTCGCGGTCGAAATCCATGCCGACGTTAACGCTGCGTGCGCCGAACGCCGGGCCGCGGGTGTAAAGCTCTGGAAAGTCGCGGGGATTGAGCGTCCAGGCGACGTTAAAGCCCGGGCCCGCATTGTAGTTCTGCGCTTGTGCCTGTTCAGGTGCGACCGCGTCCGTCATGACGAAGAGCGCGGCTGCAAAACCAAACGTTCCAAATGTGGTGAGCAATTTCCTCATAGAAATCTCTCCTGTTGGGTTAAAAGATAAGGGGGTGAATTGGAATTACTGAGTTCCAAAGAAGGGACAATTAAAGAGCTGTTTTTAGGGCCGGGCGACCAAAACGCTCTTTCTTTTCGCGAGATTCCGTTCAAATCGTCTCTGGGTCAGATTGAGTGCGACTATTGTTGGTTCAAAAAAAGCGGAAATAATTAACCTTAGAGGTGCGCAAATGCAAGGGAATTTTTACGAGAAGATTCGGCGACCAAGGAGTGCAAAGCTTGCTTTGCGAGCTACACGCCCAAACGATCCAGCGCAGCGAATTTCGGCAGGATGTTTTTGAAAGACGACTTTTTAATAATGCCTGTAATGGAAAAGCAAGGCAAGCCTTGCACTCCTTGACTTAAAAAAAAATCGCGAAAAAAAAGTTGCATTTCGGGGGATTATGTGGTATATAGTGCAAAAAAGTGGGGCAAAGTGGAGTAAAATTGTCAAAAAGTGGTGAATGGTGTGGCGAATACACTGCCGCAAGCCAGCGATCGCATTTTGAAATTCACGGGCTGCTTCGATTTCGTGCTCGACGCGAAAGGCAGAGGCAGCACGCCTGTCCGCATTCGCGAGGTGCTGGACATGTATGGCGTGAATAGCATCACATTGCGCTTGATGCCCTTTGACAAACTCTCTTGCATCCGCGCTTATCCCACGAGTTATTATAACGAGACAATTTTGGGAAAACTTACTGAGTATGAAGAAGGCGAAACGTCAGACGACACTTTCGCGATCATGCTTTTGACGGCTAACGCGCATCAAATTAAGTTGGACGGACAAGGCCGCATCAATTTTCCCGCTGATCTTTTGAAAGACGCGAGCATTCAAAAGGAATTACGATTTGTCGGGATGGGAAATTTTTTCGACATCTGGAATCCTGAATCATTCAAGGCGTTCCAGACGGCCCAAATCGCCAAGCGCGCCGAATTGAAAGGAGCTTCCGAAGCCGGTACGTAGCGCCGTCGTTAATTTGCCTGATTACCTCCCGCACGTTCCCTCCTAATGGTCTGGCCGTAGTTGACGTGAATAAAAATCGCCGCAAGGATGCGGCGTTAAAGGGATTTGAGAGTTGGTTTTTCAGCATGATTCTTCACCAGAGCATCCCTATCATGAACCCGTGATGGTCTCTGAGACGTTGTCGTTTTTAATCGCTGCACATGCAGGCGATTATATCGACGCAACGCTCGGCGGAGGCGGGCATGCGCGGGCGCTGCTTCGAAAATTGGAAGACGGTGCGCGCGTTTTTGGCATTGACGCCGACCCGGCGGCGATAGCGCATGCATCGCACTTGCTGGAAGACGATTCTCGGTTTACGGCGATACATGATCGATTTTCAAATCTTATCACTGCCACGCAAAGCATAGTAAGGAATGGCGTCGACGGCGTTTTGGCTGATCTCGGCGTCTCGTCGCACCAGATAAACGCGCCGGAGCGCGGCTTCAGTTTTCAGCAAAGCGGCCCGCTCGATTTGCGAATGAATCGCAAAGCAGGCGAGTCCGCCGCCGAACTTCTGAGTCGCGTCGATGAGCAAGAGCTGGCGTCGATTCTCTGGAAATTTGGTGAAGAACGACGAAGCCGTTTACTGGCTAAGCGGATTTTGCAGGCGCAGCGCACGAGCCCAATTCAAACAACGGAGCGGCTGGCGGAAATTGTTGGTCGCGAAGCGCCGGGCAAATGGCGCGTGAAAACGTTGGCGCGCGTTTTTCAGGCTTTGCGCATCGCTGTGAACGACGAGTTGGGCGAGTTGCAGCGTTTTTTGCCGAACGCTTTTTCGCTCTTAAAACCCGACGGCAAATTGGTGATCATTTCCTATCATTCGCTGGAAGATCGGCTGGTCAAAAACTTTTTTCGAGAAAAAGCCAGAACCTGCGTTTGTCCGCAGGACGCCCCGATTTGTACGTGTAATCATATCCAGGAAGGCGAAATTTTAACCAGGCGTGTTGTGACGCCGTCGCCGCAGGAAGTTCAACAAAACCCGAGATCACGAAGTGCCAAGCTCCGCGCGATCAAAAAACTCGTCTAAGCAAAAAACAATGGTTCGGCGACGCAAAGCTGCCAAGGGCGGCGTCGCTTTGCAACCCGACTACGGCATTCTTTGGCTGCCGGTTTGTGTACTGTTCATTCTTCTCTCCGGCCTGGCTGTTTTCTATGTCTGGGAGCGAATTAAAATCCGGGAAATTGAGCGCGAAATCGTTGAATATCAAAAAGTTCGCAAACTCTTGGTTGAAGAAAATGAACGCCTTCGCGGACAGGCGGAATCGCTGAGCAGCTATCGCCGCATTCACAAAGTCGCCAGCGAGCGTTTCGGCTTTATCGAGCTAAAACCTCAGACCGTTTACATCCAGGGAGACGAATAGCCGCAAATGCTTCGCAAAGCCAAAAAACGTACAAAAAAGCAACCGACGGGAAAAAACGATGTTCGCGTTTACATCGCGGCGGGCTTTTTCTTTTTGTTCGCAGGCGCTGTGGTTTTGCGATTGTTGTACATCCAACTTTGGGAGCGCGGAAAATACGGCCGGATGGCGAACAAGCAATATGTCGTAGAGATTCCGCAAGAAGCCAGGCGGGGTAAAATTTACGACCGCAACAACGAATACCTCATTCTCAACGAAACGTGCTATTCTATTGGGCTCGATAAGCGGCAAATGGAAGGGACGGCGAGCAATTATGCCAAGTCCCTTGCCAGGCTTCTCAAAATGGATGCATCCGGCCTGCGTCGACGCATCCAGAAAGTCAAAAGCAATTTCGTTTGGCTTCGGAGAAGGGTGGACGTCGAAGTTGGAGACAAGGTCGCGGCCCTCGAATTGCCGGGAATTCTTGTTGAAAAAGACGCACGACGCATTTATCCGCACCATGAAATTGCCGGCCACATCTTGGGCTTCACGGATGCGGACAACAAAGGCATCGAAGGCGCCGAGCTGCAATTCAACGATTTATTGTCTGGGGAAGCCGGCAAGCTGGTGATTCAACGCGACGGGCGCGGGCGTGCAGTGCCGGAAAATATCATCGAAAATTTGCATCCGACGGACGGCGCATCAGTCGTCTTGACGATTGACTACATTGTCCAAACGATTGTTACGGAAGAACTGCGTGCGGCGCTCAGGAGATTCGGAGCGCGCAACGGTTCAGTCATCGTAATGAATCCGCAAAACGGCGAGATTCTGGCGATGGCGAACGAGCCTTCCTATAATCCGAACGCACCGGCAAAGTACTCCGCCGCCGCCCGGAGAAATCGCGCCGTAACTGACATTTATGAGCCGGGTTCGACCTTCAAAGTTGTGACGTATTCCGCGCTTTTTGAAAATAAGCTGAGAAAACCGGCGGACAAAATTTTTGCGGAAAACGGGCTGTACGTGAAAAACGGGCGGAAAATCCGGGACACGAAGCCGCGCGGCTGGCTTCAGGTCGGTCAGGCGCTTTCGTATTCTTCGAACATCGGCACGGCCAAATTGAGCGAGGTTTTAGGCAAAGAGCGTTTTTTTCAAGCTGCGAGCAGTTTTGGCTTTGGCGGGCGCTCGTTGGTCGATCTGCCCGGCGAAGCGGGAGGCATGCTGAAATCGCCGTCGCAATGGTCGGATTATTCGCAGGCTTCGATGTCGATTGGTCAGGAAGTTTCCGTCACGGCGCTGCAAATGGCGCTTGCCTATGCGGCGATTGCAAACGGCGGTTTGTTGCTCAAGCCCAGGATTCTGCTCGGGACGCAAGGTGAAGACGGCAAATTGACTCTCGCCGAAGATTCTCCGCCGCCTAAGCGCATCCTTTCGAAATCGACGGCGGATCTTTTGAAAAAACTGCTGCAACGTGTGGTGGAAGAAGGCACCGGAGAACCAGCGAAATTGCCCAATTTAAATGTCGCGGGAAAAACCGGGACGGCGCAAAAAGCGCTGCCGAACGGCCGCGGGTATTCAGCGACGGAATTTGTCTCGAATTTTGCCGGATTTTACCCGGTGCAAAAACCGGAATATTTGATCTACGTCAAACTCGAAACCAGCCGTCAATTTCAATGGGGCAAGTTTTCGGCGGAAGTTTTTAAGAATATTGCGGAACGAATCCGCCTGCGGGAAAAGAAATTTTACACCCAAAAGAACGCCCCGAAAACGCCAAAGAAATCCAGGACAAAAATCGTTGTTGCTGAAGGCTCTTTGAAAATGCCGGACGTGACCAAGCGTTCCGTTTTTGCAGGCCTTACCGTTTTGGAAGGGCTGGGTCTGGACGTTCACACGCAGGGCTCGGGGAGTTTTATTGCATCGCAATTCCCAGCACCGGGAAAGGCAACGCAGCCCGGCGACAGCGTTAGCATCGAATTATTTGAAGTTGCGGAAAACGACGGCTCTTTAATCATGCCAAAAGTCGTCGGACTTTCCATGCGCGAGGCGCTGAACAAGCTCACGATTCACGGACTTGAACCGGTCGTTTACGGCAGCGGAAACGTGGTAAAACAAAAACCGGCGGCAGGCAGCCGCGTGCGCGCCGGAATTCGCTGCGTCGTTGAATGCACGTTGCCCGAAAATACGCTCTGGCGACGAGCGGCAAAAAGTTTGGAATAGCATGGATTGGTCACTGGCTGAAGCGCTGAAGAACTGGCGAATCGATGCGGAGATTCATGGCGACGCGAACAGATTGCAGCTTCCGGGTGGAAAGGTAAGAATCGACTCACGACTGGTTGAAGAAGAAGACGTGTTTGTCGCGCTGCGCGGCGAAATTCATGACGCGCACAAGTTTGTCATCGAAAATCTTGTTACAAAAGCAGGCGCCATTATCGTTGATCGGCGATGGTGGAAAACGCTAGGCTCAAAGCCGCAAGTCGGCGCTTTTGTCATCGTCGAAGACACGCTGGCCGCTCTGCAAAAACTGGCTTGGGCATATCGGAAACATTGCAATCCGAGCGTGGCGGCGCTCACTGGCTCGAACGGCAAAACAACGACGAAGGAATTCGCGGCGAGTATTTTGGAAACGTCATTTAAAACCCACAAAACGCAGGGAAATTTGAACAACCACATCGGTCTGCCGATGACGCTGCTCGATATGCCGAAAGAAACGGAAATCGCCATGCTGGAAATGGGCATGAATCACGCAGGCGAGATTGCGGCGCTCTGTGAAATTGCTGAACCGGAAATCGGTTTAATCACAAATGTCGCGCAAGCGCACACGCAATTTCTTGGCGACATTCACGGCGTGCGTCGTGCCAAACAGGAGTTGTTTGACGCTGTGGCGGAGACGGGTCTGGCTTTGATCAATCTCGATGATCCGAACGTCCGACAAGCTGCAAAAGATGCCGGCGTTAAGGAAAAAATGACTTTTTCATTCAACGAACAGGCTTACGTCAGCGGCGAGAATTTGACCTTGAATAAAAACGGCTGCGCGTCTTTTAACTGGCAAGGTTCAAAAATTGAGCTCGACGTGCCGGGCTTGCACAATGCGCAAAACGCCTTGGCGGCGATTGCAATGGGCGTGGCTTGCGGCGTAGCGAACGAGAAAATTATCGATGGTTTACGGGAAGCTAAAACCGTCGGCGGCAGAATGACGCGTCTCGAAATTGGCGGCAGGCGCATTTTCGACGATACATACAACGCCAACCCGGAATCCATGCGTGCGGCCATCGATTTTCTGTCGGCGCTGCCCGGAAAAGAAAACCGGTTCGTCGTGCTCGGCGATATGCGAGAGTTGGGTGAGACCGAAATCGAAGATCACGACGCAATCATTGAGCACGCGGCGTCAAAAGGCTTCGCTGAGGTTTTGATTTACGGCGACTTGATGCGAGAAGCGATGAAGCCCGGCCTGGAAAATGTGAGCCTTTTTGCCGATAAATCGGAAATCGCAGAGGGCCTGAACCGAAAAAGTAAGCCCGGAGACACGATTCTCCTGAAAGGCTCGCGCGGCCTGAAAATGGAAGAAGTTATCGAGCAGTTTAAGAAATCTTTTGCTTAATCGTAGGAGTGCGACGCTTCAGAGTCGCCAGTTGCAGCTCGTTACCAAGTTTTGAAGCGAAGTAAAATTTCGAGAACAATGGCATTCCCAAACCGGAGTTTGGGAACGAGAAGGCGGTGATGAATCATCACACTCCGCCTGGATTTTGAATTTGCAGAATGACGGCGCCCTGCGCCGCACCAAAACAATTGCCTGATTTAATCAAGAATCAATGTTTTACTACTTACTCTACCCGTTAAACGAATTTGTCTCAGGTTTTAACCTGTTCCAGTACATTTCCTTTCGCGCAGCGGGGGCGGCGGTGACGGCGTTGTTCATCAGTTTTTTCATTGGACCGCGCATTATCAACTGGCTGCGCAAAATGCAAATCGGTGAAGAAATTCGAGAGGAAGGGCCGGAGCACCACCAGAAAAAACGCGGCACGCCGACGATGGGCGGATTGATCGTACTCGGCGCTGTGCTAATCCCGACGCTGCTTTGGGCAAAAGTCGTCAACACCTACGTCATTCTGATTTTGATCGCGACGGTTTGGATGGGCGTCGTCGGTTTCCTCGACGATTACCTGAAGGTGATCAAAAAGTACCCGAACGGTTTAATCGGACGATACAAGCTCGCGGGCCAGTGCCTGCTGGGGATTATCGTCGGTGTCAGTATTTTGCTCGCGCCGGATTTTAAGGACATCTCGACGCTGACGACCGTACCGTTTTTCAAAAACTATGAAATTGATTTCGGCCTGTTGTATGTCCCGATGGTGATTTTCGTCATTATGGCGACCTCAAACGGGGTGAACCTGACCGACGGCCTCGACGGTTTGGCGATTGGTCTCGTTGCTATCGCGGCGTTTGCTTTTGCCGCTATCTGCTACTTCTCCGGGCACGTTCAGTTCAGCGATTATTTGAACATTATTTACCTGCCAGGCGCGGGAGAATTGACCGTCTATTGCGCCGCTTTGATCGGCGCGGCTCTTGGATTCCTTTGGTTCAACAGCAACCCGGCGGAAGTTTTTATGGGCGACACCGGTTCATTGGCGCTTGGCGGCGCGCTGGCGACTCTGGCCATTTTGGTCAAAAAAGAACTGCTCTTGCCCATCATCGGCGCCGTGTTCGTCGCGGAGACGCTGTCAGTGATTATTCAAGTGACGAGCTACAAGCGTCGCGGCAAGCGCGTGTTTTTGATGGCTCCGATTCATCACCATTTTGAACTAAAGGGCTGGCCGGAAACCAAGGTTGTGATTCGATTCTGGATTATCGGCATTCTGTTCGCATTGCTGACCTTAGCAACTTTTAAAATCAGATAGCATGGCGGAACAAAAAAAGAAAATCGACTATAGTTTGCTGCTCGCCATCGCGGTTTTGCTGGCTTTGAGCCTGACTTTTATATATACCGCCAGTTCGGCAAAGGCTTTCGACAATTACGGCGACGCCACGTTTTTCTTGAAAAGGCAGGTTTTTCGGATTTTGATCGCCGCGGTCGTGCTCTACTTTGCCATGCGCATCGACTATCACGTTTTTCTGGACTACGCGCCCTGGATTTTTTGGGGCGCACTGACTCTGTTGCTCGTGCTCATGTTTGCTCCGGAAGAGTGGACGGTGCGCAGCACGCGCCGGTGGCTCTCGGTCATGGGTTTTCGTTTTCAACCGTCCGAACTGGCCAAGATTGCGCTCATTCTGATGTTCGCCAGAATCCTGACGCTAAAAAGCGTTGAAGTTCGCTCGTTCACCGACGGCGTCTTGCCGCAATTGATTCTGACGGGAATTGTCTGCACGGCCGTTTTGCTGCAGCCCGACGCCGGAACGTCGATCATGATTTTTCTGATCATCATCAGCATGCTTTTTATCGCGGGTGCGCGGATTTGGCACTTGTTTGCCTTGTTCGGCGCCGGTATTTCAGCGGTTTTTTTCATGCTTATGAGCGTGCCTTACCAGCGCAATCGATTGATGGGATTTATTGAAGCGTTTGGCGATGAATCGCAAATTGGCTGGCAGGTCAAACAGTCGCTCATCAGTCTTGGCAACGGCGGATTGTTCGGCGTGGGGCTCGGCGAGAGCAAGCAAAAGCTTCATTGGCTCCCCGATCCGTTCACGGATTTTATTTTTTCTATTATTGGCGAAGAGCTTGGTTTGCTCGGCACGCTGTTGGTCATCGGGTTGTTTCTGGTGATCGTTTTTCGCGGATTTAGAATCGCAATGTCCGCACCGGATAATGAAGGGCGCTTGCTCGCGCTTGGCGTAACGATTTCGATTGGACTTTACGCGTTTATGAACATGGCCGTTGTGCTGCATCTGATCCCGACGACGGGCATCCCGATGCCGTTCGTCAGTTACGGCGGCTCCGCCTTGATAATAAACATGTTCGGCGTCGGGCTTTTGCTGAATATCTACCAGCAAGGCGACGAACGCGGACTGGCGCGCGTTCTGAATTTGGAGAAAGTCAAGCAAGCTGCGCTTAAACTCAGCGCAACCACCAATTGATGGATTATTACGGAGTGCAAGGCTTGCCTTGCGGTTTTGTCGCGAGTTTTTTGAGTATCGCGTTCGTTTTGAACTTGCTCCGCTTGTCCGTTTGAGCCGAATGAAAGGCAAAGCAAGCTTTGCACTCCGATTTTAGCATGTTATCAATTTTCACTTGAGAACGAGACGAAAAGGGTAAGACTGGAATAATAGATTGTTGGATTAATGGAATTTTGCAGCACTTCAAGTTTGCTCCAATACTCCAGCATTCCAACACTGCACAAATCCAATAAAAATTATGGCAGAAAAGGTTAGAAACGCTGGGAAGTACGTTTTTTTTGCGACGAGCTTGATTCTCCTGCTTTTGCACTTGAGCGTGTGGATTCAGGACAATCATGCGTTTACCGTGCGCAAAATCATGGTGTCCGGCAACAATTTACTGGAAGAAGCGGAGCTTCTGGAATTGGCGCGCGTCGACACGGTCGGGTCAATCTGGAATACCGAAGTGAAACGCATCGAAGAGCGCATTGCCGAACTGCCGGAAATCGCCAAGGTCGAAGTTGCGCGCACGTTTCCGTCCAGCATTCGCGTGCGCGTTCAGGAACGTGAACCCGTGGCGGTTCTTTTGGACAACGGGCTTTGGGGGCTGGATCGAGAAGGCGTTTTGCTGCCGAGATTTAAGCCAAAAGTCGGGATGGATTACCCGGTGATCGTTGGCCTGCGCTTAAAACAGCACTTGCCGGGCGAAGTCGTCGACAATGAAAATGTTGCAAGGCTCGCGGGTTTTCTTGGCGATCTTCAAAAAGCGAATTCTTTTGTTTATCACTTGATTTCCGAAGCGACTTACACGGAAACCAACGGCGTCCAGTTTTTGACGACCGAGGAACAACTGCCGGTCATTCTCGGCGGCGGCGGATGGGTAAAAAAATGCAAAAAGCTCGGCGCCGCCTGGCGACATTTTCAGACCACAAAAAAGCTGGAGAACGTCGCGCGACTGGATCTTCGTTTCGATGAACAAATTGTGTTAAAAAGAAAGACCTGAAAAATGGAATAATGGATTGTTGGAATACTGGATGAATGAAAAAATCCACCAATCCATTATTCCAACAATCCAATAAACCACCCACAAGGAGGCGGTGGCATGGCAAACGACTATATTTGCGCGCTCGATATCGGCACAACCAAAATTTGCGCGCTCATTGCCGAAATCGATGAAAACGATGTGTTGAAAATTATTGGCGTCGGGACGGCGCAGTCGGAAGGATTGCGTCGCGGCGTAGTGATCAATTTAGATAAAACGATTCAGGCGATCATCAAGGCGCGGGAAGAGGCCGAGCAAATGGCCGGCGTAGAAGTGGAATCTGTTTACGCGGGCATCGCGGGCGATCACATTCGCAGCGTCAACGGGCGCGGCGTGGTTGCCGTGGCTGGAGACAATCACATCATTTCTCCGGAAGACAAGAAGCGCGTCATCGACGCTGCAAAAGCTGTGGCGCTGCCGTTTGACCGTGAAATCATCCATATTTTACCGCAAGAATTTATCGTCGATGACCAGCGCAGCATCACCGATCCTGTCGGCATGTCGGGCGTTCGGCTTGAGGCGGAAGTCCACATCGTTACTTGTGCTGTGACGGCGGCGCAAAACATTTGGCGCAGCATTGAAGGCGCAGGCATGACGGTGATGGACCTGGTGCTCGAACCCCTCGCCAGCAGTTACGCCGTGCTAACGCCTGATGAAAAAGACCTCGGCGTCTGCGTGCTCGATTTCGGCGGAGGAACGACGGATATCGCCATGTTTTATGAAGGCAGCATTCGCCACACCGCGATTGTCAGCCTCGGCGGAAAAAATGTCACCAACGACATTGCGCACGGTTTAAGAACGCCGGTTGAGAGCGCGGAAGCGATCAAAATCAACTTCGGCAAAACGGTTCGCGGCGAAACGGACAAGGAAGATTTGGTCGAAGTTCCCGGCGTCGGCGGTCGCGCCCCGCGCAAAGTTTCCAAAGGTTTGTTGGTGGACATTATTCAGCCGCGGATGGAAGAAATTCTCATGCTTGCACAAAATGAAATTCGCAAATCTGACCACGCACATTTGATGACGGCGGGAGCGGTTTTAACAGGCGGCGGCTCGATGCTGCCAGGCACAATTGAGCTGGCGGAAGAGATTCTGGAGATGCCGGTGAAGCTCGGCAGGCCGTCCGGGATGAAAACGGTCAGTGATGACGTCAAGCTGCCCTTGCATGCGACGGGCGTCGGTCTCGTGCTGTACGGCAAGGCCAATCGCCACATCATCGACGGCCCGTTCGGAGACAGCGAATCGCACGTTTTCGAAAAAATCATTGAGCGGATGAAACGTTGGTTTGGCACGAGCAGAATCTGACCCGTGCCTGATAAACTGCAAATGACAATTTCCAATTTTCAAATGATGGTTCTCACGCACAAATTATTACTAACAGCCTAAAGTCTAATAACCTATTTTAGGAGTCTGCCATGAACATGAGATTTAACTTTGACGAAAGCTTTTCGCCTTCCGCGCGCATGAAGGTCGTCGGCGTCGGCGGGGGCGGCTGCAACGCCGTCAACCGGATGATCGAAGCCAATTTAAGCGGCGTGGAATTCATTAGCGTTAACACCGATCTGCAAGCCCTTGAACATGCGAAATCTTCCGGGCGCGTGCAAATCGGCAAAGGCATCACGCGCGGTCTGGGCGCCGGCGCTGACCCGGAAATCGGGCGCAGAGCGGTAGAAGAAGACCGTGAAGCTGTGATTGAGTCGTTGAGCGACAGCGACATGGTTTTTATTGCCGGCGGCATGGGCGGCGGAACCGGCACGGGCGCAGCGCCGGTTGTCGCTGAAATCGCCAAAGATTTAGGCGCGCTAACAGTCGGGATCGTCACCAAACCTTTCATTTTTGAAGGCCCAAAACGTTTGCGACGCGCTGAAGAAGGGATCATGGAATTAAAAGAGCAAGTTGACACGCTCATCGTGATTCCCAATCAGCGCCTTCTGAGCGTCGTTCCGAAAGGCACGCCGCTGACCGCCGCATTTCGCACCGCGGATGAAGTGCTTTTGCACGCAACCAAAGGGATTTCCGACTTGATCAGCATCCCCGGTTTGATCAACCTGGACTTTGCGGACGTCCGCACGGTTATGCGTGAAATGGGCGACGCTTTGATGGGTTCGGCTGTTTCTTCCGGCGAGACGCGCTCAGTTGAAGCGGCGCAAAAAGCCATCGCCAGCCCGTTGCTGGACGATATTTCTATCGAAGGCGCGCAAGGCGTGCTCGTCAATATTACGGGCGGCGATTCTCTGGCGCTGCACGAAGTGAACGATGCGACCATGGTCATTTCCGAAGCCGCCGGTGAAGAAGCCAACCTTATATTTGGCGCCGTCGTCGATACGCAAATGGAAGAAGAAATCCGCGTGACCGTCATCGCGACCGGTTTTAATAAAAATCCTGCGGATCGTGCGCTGAAATCGCTGCAAAATCTGCGTTTAATCGACACGGAAATGAGCGATTTGGAAGTGCCTGCTTACCAACGCCGCACCACAAACGGCAACGGCGCGCCGGCGACTTCGCCCCCTTCATATAACCAGTATAACGGCAACGGCGCGCGCAATAAAAGTGCTGCGAAAGAGACGCTCTCGGAGATCGAGCAGACGCTTTACAGCCAAGACGACGATGATCTGGAATCTCCGGCTTACATCCGAAAGCGGTGGAGAAAGTAGGCGAGCGGGCGTTTCGGGCTAATCGCAGTCAATATTGGCGGCGAGTTCGATGTGAGGTGAGCGCGGCCGCCTACACTCCCGGCGACGCCCCGAATCTGTTTTGTTCGCTCAAAGAAGCAATTTTTTCTTAATCCTGGCAGACCCATGCGGCGCGTTCATGTGCGAGAGCGCGCCGTTTTTATTTCCCCCAATCAGCAAAATCATTCTCCAACAATCTAAAAAGGCGTCGTCGGGGCGTTTTCGCGTAGACCTTGTCACGGTTAACTCCTTTGTTTTAGCGAAGCCTGGCGGATACTAAAACTTCACGTCCATCCTCAAATTAAAAAGCCTCCGACTGAGGTTCAGCGGCGTAATAGCCGCGACTCCCTGCCCGTCAATGAAAACGTCATAAGTCAACAAATTGCGAAAATCGAACATGTTGAAAACTTCGAAAACGGCGCGAGCGCTGCGTTCATTGGCTAATGGAAAAGTCTTGCTGAAGCCAACGTCCAGGCGGCGGTAAAATCGCAGGCGAAAACCGTTGCGGCGGCCTTCGACCAACTCGCGCTTGCCGTTTTCAATCGCCGTTGTGCCAACCGCCGTATAAGGATAACCGCTGCCAAAAACGAAACGCAAATGCGCCTGTGAGTTTGGGAATTCAGGCATATAATCCTGCAAAACGGCGGCAAACGTATGCGTCTGATCCGAAGGCAGTCGGCTTTCGCCTTCACCCAAAATATTCTGTTTTGTATCCATCCAGGTATAAGTCAGCCAGCTCTCCAAGCGCGGAATCGGTCTGCCGCGCCACCATGCGCTGCCGCCGTAAATTCGCCCGCTCGCCTGCAACTCCGGCTGGTAGCGAAAGAAAATATCGTCGAGCTTGTATGGGATGATTCGCGACAAGTTTTTATAAAACGCTTGCACGCGATATTCCGAGTCGTTTTTCTTGAAATGCTGTAAGCTCGCCACGTAGTGTGTCGCAATTTGGGCGCGCGTCTCTGGAAAAATGTTGTTCTGTGTGTCGCGAAATTCATGGTAACGCGGCGGTTGGGCGTAACGCCCCCAAGCCAGACGAAATTGCGTCGCGCCGTTGCGTCGATAGATTAAATTAACACGCGGCTGCCATACATTTTGCTTCGACGGCAAGTACCGGCTCCAGCGCACTCCGCCAATAATTTCCAGCCGATTTGTTGGTTGAAGAGAAATTTGCTGATAGATTGCAGATTGCCGCGTTTTGATGTTCGTCTGGCCTTCATAAAAATAAGAATAGCCGAGATAAACACGAATCGAATCCGGTTGTGCCGGAACATCAGATTCTTCCTCAATCAGGTTGTCTTTGTAATCGCGTGTGATGATTTGACCGCCGGCGGAGAGCTTGAGATCGTTCGAAATTTGCCACTTGATTTGCCCGCGGTACTGCCGCATGTTTTCACGCAATTCGTCATTCCTGCGGACAAGTCCGACATTGACCAACAATTCTTCGGTTTCGATCTCAGGAAAAAGCGGGTTGAACAAATACCGCATCGTTTCGCTCGATTTGTCCACATGCTCATGCTCAAAAAAACGACCGAAGGCGGCGAGGTTTTTGAGTTTGATATTTTCCCTCAATCGCGATTCGATGCTGAAGGAAGCCAACCGGGAGCGCTGCGTAAACTTCTCAAACCCTTCAAATTCCGTGTGATAGGAGATGAATTGCAGATAGCCGACCTGGGCTTGCGTGTCGGAATGAGAAGGCTCGACGGAGACGTTGTTTTCGCCCTCCAACGCAAATAATTTCAGATTGTGGCGATTCGTCAGTTTATAATTCAAATGCGCCTGCAAATCAAAAGCGCGCGGGGCAACGTCGCCTTTTTCCTGCAGCGTGTTGAGCAAAAAACGGCGATCCGCGATTCTTGCCGAAGCCGCCCAATAGAGCTTACGATGTGTCTGTCCTTCCAACATGACGGCGGCGTTGAGCAAACTGATTTCAGCCTCTCCAGAAAACTTTTCAGCGGCAAAATTTCGATACTTTGCCACGAGAACCGAGCTGAGCCGTTCGCCGTAAACCTGTCTCTTAT
>CAXHAT010000056.1:0-40716 GCA_964014485.1 uncultured Deferribacteres bacterium | reverse complement strand
GCAATGGAGTCTCGTGGGCTCGGAGATGTGTATAAGAGACAGGATTAAGTGAAGAAACGCCCGATAAATCTGCTTGAATCCGTTCCGTCTTTTGCACATCAATTTCTCCGTTTTGCGACTTGATGCGCACAACCATTGGCAAAACGTTACGCCCGTCGATTCTGGAAGGCGAGATGATTTCAACTTCGGCCAAGGAAGGATTTTCCTGATCAACCGGAGATTTATGCGAGCAACTAACTTGAAAACACAGCCCGATAGACGCAATCAGCGGCCAATATCTAAAACTTTTGGATAGCATAATATTCCAATGAGTGACTTTTCTCAGGAGTGCGGCGATTCATCGTGATCCGCGAGCAAAAGACTTGCATCAAACGCTGAATCATTTGACTCCAAAGCGGCTAATTGTTATGCCTTCGAAAATAGAGATTGAATTTGAATAAATCCAATTCTAAAAATCCGTTTCAGTTTTAGTTCGAACGCTTTAGGCGGACTTCCCCAAAAACTTGCCACCCTTGGTCTTGAGATTGGCTCATTTCGTATAAAATTTCATCTTGATCCAGCTTGTCCCACTTTGTCTGAGTCGTGGCGCTACCCATGTCTTGTTCGATGCTGGTCAGCTCGATTTTGCCGTCAGCGAACGCACCGACTTGCTGCTGAAACCCAGTTTCGGGCAAACTGTCGAGCCGGAGGACAAGCCATACTTTTTTCGAAGGAATGTATGATCGCAGGCGCAGTTCTTGATAGTCTTTTCCGTTGAGTTTCGTCGTCAAAATTTGCAGAATTCCACAGCCGTTCAGAACTTTCCAAGCTTTGAGAACAGCGGGCGCAGTAGATTGCTCGCCGCCATTGCCAGAAACGAATTCGCCTTGCCTAGTTCCCGCCAGAAAATCAAACGCTCTGGCTTCTTCCGTATCGCAGAGGGAGTTGTCGTTGTAAGTGTGGAACTGTTGGTCATCATCCGGCCACGATGCGCGCGCTGCAACGCGCGAAAATTCCATAACCCAATTTGCCGACCAGGTTTTGCCGCCGTCCCGCGATTAGCCGTCGTCCCAGCGAAACGAAGTAGGGGAGACGTCAGCAAACGAATATCGTGAAATGATTTCTTTGCCGGCGGTGTCATGGCTGGTACTAAAAAACTCACCGCGCCCATGCCGAAATTGCCCGTCCAAAAAGCCAAAGCCGGGACGATTGGGCCCCGGCCAATTTAGTGCAAGCCGCCATTGTTTGATTTTACGATCATAGAATCGCAAACTAAATCCTTTCAATGGCGTGCCGCCGCGAATATCCCCGTCCCAAAATTCGAGAATGGCTTTGCCGCCCAAAACGCGATAAATCTTGACGTGAGCGGCCCCGTCGTCCTTCCATGATTTGTCTTCCTGGATAAAGCGATTATTCACCCGCCATTCGCCCATCCAAAAATCGAATTGACGCGCTTCCGAAAAATTCCAATCCGCCCAAACAGCGCTATTTTGAGCATAAAGCGATGCTGATAAAAGACAAAAAAACGCAATAGAAAAAGCTGGCATGTTTCGCATGAAATGATACATTCGACCTCCCGAAATTATCTTTATTGAACTTAACGCAAAGACGACCTGACGACGTCGTTGTTTAAGAAACTGATGTTACGCGACAGCAGCGACGCCCTAGAAACTCTCGTCAAAGTCATTCCCGCGCAGACAGGAATCAAGGGGCTGTGTGCGATGGACTGGATTTCCGCCTGCGCGGGGATGACGTAAAAGTGACATTTCTCAGGTGCTATTTGGAAAATTTCCGAGAGTGCGTAACATCAGTTAAGAAAGAAGCAGGCGGTTTCTGAAAGGAGCGCTCTAAAATGAATGAGAAAAGCGGTTTTCGGAAGTTTCTGTCATTTTTGAACGGTCTTGTCTGGCTTGTCATTGTCGGCATTGTTCTGTCTTTGGTCGGCAAAAAACTGATTCGGCTCCCTGAAAACGAAAGCGCGGTTGAAGCGCCAACTTCAAAGCCGATCATAGCGAAACCCATCGAGTGGGATGCAGTCGATCAAGATATTATAGCAGCACTTGAGCACGCCAGATTGCGGGCGGAGGAAACGGCGGCGAACGGCCTGAAGGGCTGGACGGAAAAATTAATGCAGCGTGTGGATGACGATTTTCTGCCGTGGTATTTTGATTATTGGAATCAGCAGTTAATCGGGCTGAAGGGACTCTATCACTCCGTTTTGCACTATCTTGATGAGACGCAGCCAACTGCTTCAGAAAAAATCACCGAAGAAATTCAGCGAGAGTTTTCGAATCGCGCCCTTCAGCCTCAGCTTGCACAGTTCGAGTTGGAAAAAATCACCAATGAGGCCGTCAATGTTTACGTTTCAGAAATTCGCTCCAAATTAGACGAGATTCCTGAACGCTATAACATTCCTCGTGAAAAGTGGTCGTGGTATTTACATAATATCGCAGTTATGACCGAAGGCGTCGAAGGTAACCGGCAAGTTTCCTTGACCTTGAAAACGCTGACTGCTTCGTCCGTTGGCGGCGCTGTTTTGCTAGCCAAGCCGTTAAAAGCAGTTGGGCTAAAAATGGGAAGTTCTCTTTCGACTAAGCTGGCCGCAAAATCAACCGCGAAAATGGCCGCCAAAACGGGACAGAAAGTCGCCGGTTCAGCGGGAGGAAAACTGCTCGGGCCGATTGTGGGCGTCGCTATCATTATTTGGGACGTGATGGATCATCAGACAACCAAAGATGAAGCTATGCCGATTTTGCGCGAGAATATTGAAATGTATCTTTCCGAAGTACGCGATTCGATGGTTTATGACGCGGAAAACGGCGTTGTTTCCGTGCTTTATGAGATTGAAAACAATGTTGTTGCATCGCTTCAGAAATAGTCGCAAAAGAACTTGAGAATTGAAGTTTAACAAACCGCGTTGCACAGCCCTCTGGCCTGGGAATAGGACTGCCTGGAGACGTGTTATAAACCTGGTATTTAGTTGCGAGATGATTTTGAACATGAATTATTTGGAAGTTTCGGAGGTCAGGCCGTCATGACAGCGGGACATATTCTGCTCATCGCTTTTTATGCGATAGCCCTCATCGTGCTGATTTTTTTTGGCATACATAAGTATGCGCTTTTGGCGCTGCGAGAAAAATACAAAGTCGATCCAATCAAGCCCGCGCCCGCGCCTGAAAATTGGCCGAAGGTGACGGTGCAATTGCCGATTTTTAATGAACGATACGTCGTTAAAAGATTGTTGAAGGCCGTCGCCAATCTGGACTACCCGCTTGACCGCTTGGAAATTCAAGTATTGGATGATTCGACCGATGATTCGGTGAGACTGACCGCACGGCTCGTTAAAATGTTAGCTCGGAAGGGGTTAAACATTGCGCACATTCGCCGGGTTGATCGATCGGGCTTTAAGGCAGGGGCGCTTGAGCATGGACTGCATCAAACCGATTCCGAGTTTTTCGCTGTATTCGATGCTGATTTTGTCCCTCAAAAAGACTTTCTTCGCCAAACGATTCCGTATTTGCTGACCGATGACAATTTTGGCATGGTGCAGACGAGGTGGGGACATATCAATCGTGATTATTCGCTTCTTACCAAGCTGCAGGCGATCTTTCTTGATGCGCATTTTCTCATCGAACATTATGCGCGTAATCGATCCGGCAAATTCTTTAACTTTAACGGCACTGCGGGCATTTGGCGCAGACAAACGATTCTGGATGCAGGCGGCTGGCAGCACGATACGTTGACCGAAGACCTAGACTTAAGTTACCGCGCACAATTGGCGGGCTGGAAATTCGTATTTTTGCCCGACGTTGTGGCGCCGGCGGAACTGCCGGTAGAAATGAACGCTTACAAGAGTCAGCAGCATCGTTGGGCAAAAGGCTCTGTCCAAACCGGGCTCAAGTTGATTCCAACGATATGGCGTTCCAAACTTCCGACTCTGGTTAAATTTGAAGCAATTGTCCATCTTGGCAGCAATTTTTCCTACTTAATGATGACCGTGCCCGCTTTATTGTTAATTCCGATTCTCAATTTGCAAGTGCACTACGACGTCAGGATGGCGATCATTCCATATTTGCTGACATTTTTTGCGGCGACGATTTCGGTTGTCGTATATTACGGATATGCGATTAAACTTTCGTGCGGTCGGCTTTTTCCGGAAATGCTTTACGTGCCGGCACTCATGGCCATGGGAATCGGCTTGTCTATAAACAACGGCCGCGCAGTACTCGAAGCGGTTTTTGGCCACAAAAGCGCATTCATTCGGACGCCGAAATTTCGGATTGAGACGCGGCGAGATTCCTGGAAAAAGAAAATATACAAAACGCAACGCAATCGTTTGCATTTATTGGAGCTATGCTTTGCAGGCTACTTCACTTTCGGTTTAGCTTATTTTTTCTCAAAAGAATTGTACCTTTCTATTCCGTTTTTCCTATTGTTTCTTTTTGGTTTTTTGTTTATTTCGCTTTCATCAATATCTTTCAGGAAAGACTGAAAGATATGCTTTTAAATCAATTTCAAGAGATAAGGAGATAAAAATGGCCACCCCATTAGAATTTACGGACGCAAACTTTAACACCGAAGTTCTGGAAGCAAACCAACCGGTATTGGTCGATTTCTGGGCCGAGTGGTGCGGACCTTGTAAAATGATCGCCCCTGCAATTGCAGATTTGGCAACTGAGTACGAAGGCAAAGCCAAAATCGGCAAACTTGACGTTGATTCGAATATGCAGGCTTCTGCTCAGCATAACATTCGCAGCATCCCTGCGCTTTTGATTTTCAATGGCGGGAAAGTCGTCGATTCAATTATTGGCGCCGTGCCCAAAGGCGAAATCAAAAAACGCCTGGATGCAGTTCTTGCTTAAGCTCCGAATTCATTGCTCAAATAGAATTTTTGAAAAGCCCGGTTGGTTCTAAGCCGGGCTTTTTCTTTTCACTCTAAACTTTGTGAAGATCATGGAACGACCCATCCAAAATTGGGCGAAAGTCATTTTTTTCGATTTCGATTTCACTTTAGGAGACTCTTCCGAAGCGATTGTCGAGTGTGTCAATTTCGCGCTTGAGAAGGTTGGCGCTCCCAAGCGCTCCGTTGATGAAATTCATAAGACCGTAGGATTGCCGTTAGAAGTGATTTTCAAACGTTTTGCCGTTGAAGACCCGGCGGAAGCAAAACTGGCGTTCATTTCATTGGCTGACAAAATCATGGTCGAGAAGACTTTTTTATACAAAGGCGTCGCTGATTCCGTTCGCGAAGTCGCCGCCAAAACGCCGTTACGTTTTGGTTTGATTTCCACAAAGAATCACAATCGGCTCGTTGAGATTCTCGAAAATTATGATTTAACATCTTTGTTCGAAGTTGTCGTCGGCGCTGACGATGTTGAGAACCAAAAACCGGCGCCGGATTCGATTTTCCTAGGATTACGGAAAATGAAAGTTACCGCCGACGAAGCAATCTTTTTCGGCGACAGTCTCGCCGATGCTGGCGCTGCGAAGAAAGCCAACGTGCCGTTTGTCGGCGTGACCACCGGAACGACTTCGGAAGCGGCCTTACGCGAAGCTGGGGCGATTGATTGTTTTCCGAACATCACAGCCGCCTTGAACGACCTTATTGGCCAGGAAGCGCGGCAAAGTAAAACTGGAAAAAAATATCAATTTCGCTCTAAAGAACAGGTTAAGGACGAAGTCGAAATCACCGTTTATCGCTCAAGCGGGCCAGGCGGGCAGCATCGAAATAAGGTTGAAACTGCAGTGCGCATTAAACATTTGCCCACAGGTCTAATCGTTACCGCGACGGAAAGCCGCTCACAACATAAGAATCGCGAGTTAGCATGGGAGCGCTTGATCGAGAAGCTCACATCTATGAACGCCGTCGCAAAGAAACGTGTGCCGACGAAGCGCACAAAGTCATCGATTGAAGGCAGATTGAAGCAGAAGAAAAAAAGGAGTTCGATTAAAAAGTTCCGCAAACCGCCTTCCCTTGAAGACTGAAGTTGGCGATGTATGGACTTCGAGAAAGGGACGGGCGAAAACAGGCTCTAAAAGGCGCGCTGTCGCAAATCTTTCTCAACACATTATTTTCTTGACTTTTATAGCGTCTCGGTTTAAATTAGCCGCCTGTTTTTTAAAGGCGTTAGCGCCTTAAGTTTTGGGCGATTAGCTCAGTTGGTTAGAGTGCTTGCTTGACATGCAAGAGGTCACCGGTTCAAATCCAGTATCGCCCACTTTGCTCTGAAACGAAATCCTTCAGAACCTCTCTGAGGGATTTTTGACATATGGCTTGAAGGCAAATTTAATTTAGTCGGGAGTAAAAGATTAGCAAAAAGAAAAACCTGGTTCGGGTTAACGACAGAATCAGAGCCGCGAAACTTCGGGTTATCGCAGAAGACGGGGAACAACTTGGAATACTTTCTTCTCAGGAAGCTTTGGAAACGGCTCAGGGAAGAGGACTTGATTTGGTTGAGGTTGCGCCCAACGCCGACCCGCCTGTTTGTCGGATTATGGATTTCGGCAAGTACAAGTACGAGCTGAGTAAGAAAGAAAAGTCAAACAAGAAAAAGCAAGCCGTCATAAATCTTAAAGAAATCCGTCTGCGGCCGAAAATTGAGACGCATGACTTTGAGTTTAAGGCAAAACATGCGCGTAAATTCCTTGAGAGCGGCAGCAAAGTGAAAGCTACGGTTCTTTTTCGCGGCCGAGAGTTAGCGTACAAAGAATTTGGTAAAAGAGTACTGGAAGACTTGATCGAAGAGCTTAGCGATATTGCAAAAGTAGAGCGAGCGCCGTTAATGGAAGGGCGGAATATGATCATGTATCTTGTAAAAAAATAATTAGGAACGGAGTTTACAATGCCGAAAATGAAAAGCTCGCGTGCAGCAAAAAAGAGATTGAAACTCACTGCATCGGGGCAAATCAAAAGGTCTAAAGCAAACAAGAGCCATATCTTAACGAAGAAAACCACAAAACGTAAACGCCATTTGCGCGCTAGTACGCTTGTAGCGGAAGGCGACCATAAGCGGATGATGCGTTTAATCAATGTATAAAAAAAATTGACCATAGGACCTTGGAGGAATCATGCCAAGAAGTACTTACGCAGTTGCGTCGCACAAGCGCCGCCGGAAAATCGTCAAGCAGGCGAAGGGTTACTACGGGCGCCGCAAAAACCTTATACGTTCAGCGTCTGAAGCGGTCGATCGTGCGCTTTCTTACGCCTATAGAGATCGTCGCGTTAAAAAGAGAGAGTTTCGTAAGCTCTGGATTACTCGAATTAATGCAGCCGCTCGCAACGAAGGCTTGAGCTACTCAAAATTCATCGCAGGCCTCAAAAAGAACGAAATTGAAATTGATCGCAAAATACTGGCGGATTTGGCTGTTCGTGACGCCGACGCCTTCAGTAAATTAGTTGAGATCGCCAAACAATAACATAGAGTTTTGACTGCCAATGTTGCTTGATTCCGAGAACCTGAAGAAGCAGTTCAAAAGCGACTCTGCTGTTGTTGAATCCGCAAATGACGTTGAAACTTTGCGGATAAAGTACTTGGGGAAAAAGGGCGTACTGGCTGATTTATTCAAAAATCTTGGGGGACTGCCTCCTGCGGAGCGACCTGCGGCGGGAAAAGAAATTAATGACATCAAAACTTTTCTGCATTCGGAAATCGATCAGCTCAAAACTCGCTTCTCTAAAACGTCCGCTTCAAGTTCCCAAGCAATCGATGTTACCTTACCCGGCAATCCGCCGTTTGTCGGATATTCACACCCGCTGATAGATGTTCTCGAAGAGGTGAAATCAATTTTTGTCGGCATGGGCTTTTCCGTGGAAACGGGCCCGGAAGTCGAAAGCGATTATTACAACTTTGAAGCGCTGAACATCCCCGAAGATCACCCAAGCCGGGATATGCAGGACACGTTTTACTTGCCGAATCATTCTGTTCTGAGAACACACACATCTCCCGTTCAAATCCGGACAATGGAAAAACAGAAACCGCCAATCCGCATGATTGCGCCGGGCCGCTGTTTTAGAAAGGACACCCCGGACGCTACACACTCGCCAATGTTTCATCAAATTGAAGGTCTCGTTGTCGATGAAGGTGTGACTTTCGCGGATTTGAAAGGCGTTTTACTCGCATTTATGCGAAAAATGTTTGGCGATGATACGGAAATCAGATTTCGACCGAGCTTCTTCCCGTTTACCGAGCCAAGCGCCGAATATGACGTTCGCTGCGCTTCTTTAGGCGGAAAGTGGATGGAGATTTCAGGCGCAGGCATGGTCGATCCCGCAGTGTTTAACTTTGTAGATTATGATTCTGAAAAGTACACGGGTTACGCCTTTGGCATGGGGCTGGAACGTCTCGCTATCTTAAAATATCAAGTCAGCGATATTCGTATTTTCTACGAAAACGATCTTCGATTCATCCAGCAATTCTAAATATTTTGGAATAGACGTGCAATTCGGATTTAATTGGTTAAAGGAATTATCGGGAACCAAGCTCTCACTCGATGAAGTCGTTGAGCGATTGACGATGCTGGGCATAGAAGTCGAAAGCGTCAAGCGCTCGGAACGTTTTGATTTCGCCGGGATAGTGGTTGGAGAAATTATTGACGCGGCAAAAATCGAGGGTTCCGATCACTTGAGCGTATGCCAGGTTTCCGTTGGCGACGAGGCGGATTTGCAGATTGTATGCGGCGCTCCGAATGTCGCAAAAGGGCAAAGAGTTCCTGTGGCCACAGTCGGTTCAGTTTTGCCGGGCGGAATGAAAATTCGAAAAGCGAAATTGCGCGGAACTTTGTCTCAGGGAATGATTTGTTCTGAAGCTGAGCTAGGCATTTCAGAAGAGTCTTCGGGGATAATGGTTTTGAATGGAGACGCTTCTAAGGGACAAGCATTCGGAGACTTGGTTCATTTCGATGATGATCCTGTGATCGAAGTGGCGATAACGCCCAATCGTCCCGATTGCCTGGGAATGATTGGAATTGCTCGCGAAATTTGTTTGAGTGAAGGCAGAGCTTTTAAATATGAATACCCTCAAATAACCGATAGAGTTCAGCCTGAAGAAGAATACAAAGTTCGACTTGATGACAGTCGAGGGTGCCCCCGCTATACCGCGCGAGTTATTCGGGACGTCAAAATTGGCCCGTCCCCAGATTGGTTGGCGCAGCGTCTTAAGAGCGCTGGCGTCAGGCCAATAAACAACGTCGTTGACGCAACAAATTGCGTCATGCTTTTGACCGGACAACCTTTGCACGCTTTTGATTTAGATAAGCTAGAGAATCAAGAAATTGTCGTGCGTCTTGCTCAAACAGGCGAGAATTTCGTCACTCTGGATGGTAAAAGCCACGAACTCAAAGAAAACAATCTTCTTATTTGTGACGGCGAAACCCCGGTTGCTTTAGCCGGCGTCATGGGCGGTGAGAATTCCGAAGTCAGCGATGACACAACAAATTTGCTTTTGGAGTCTGCTTACTTTTCTCCAGAAACGATTCGAAAAACAGTGCGTCAGTTGAGCATTTTCACGGAAGCCAGTCGCCGTTTTGAGCGAGGAGTCGACCCGAACGGATGCGCTAACGCTTCGGATATTGCAACACATCTGATTTTGGAGACGGCAGGGGGGATGCCTACGTCAAATTTGAACGACGCCTATCCATCAATTATTCATTCTCAAAAAATTTCGTTCCGCCCTCAGCGCGCCGTTTCAATTTGTGGTGCGGAGATAGACGATGCAACTATGTCATCCATTTTTGAAGGCCTGGGATGTACGGTTGAGAAGAACGGGAAAGAATGGAACGTCACTCCGCCGACTTTTAGGCCCGATCTAGTGCGCGAAATTGATCTCGTTGAGGAAGTTATTCGCGTTTTCGGTTATGACGAGGTCGCTGCAAATTTTAATGACAGATTCGACCTGCAACACACGCCAAACAGAAACCGGATTTTTGCTGATACACTAAGAAAAACCTGCCTGAATATTTCGCTCTCGGAAATTGTAACTTTTAGCATGACAAACGAAAAGTTTTGTCTGCCGTTTGTTGAAGAGCAAGAGCACTTGGTCGGGCTGCTGAATCCTCTGAGTGAAGATTTGGCGGTTCTGCGCCCGTCTCTTCTTAGCACGATGCTTCCAGCCGTTTCCTACAATGTTAATCGTAAACAAACGCAGCTTCGCTTTTTTGAAATTGGCAGCGCTTTTCACAAGGCGAAAGACGGCACCATACACGAATTCCAACATTTAGGCGGGGTTCTCTCCGGAAACAGATTTCATGAGTCGTGGCAAAGCAAGGCAAGCCCAATTTCGTTTTTTGATTTAAAAGGGATCGCAATTGAATTGCTTCATCGAACTGGTTTAAGAGAAGAGGTGATGTTCAATCCGATAGAACAAGCATTCTTTGAATTCGGAGCGGCAATCAAAGTTAACGATACAATCATCGGGACAATCGGCAAAATTAGTCCCCAAGTTTGTGATCTTTTTGATATAACACAGGATGTTTTCGGCTTTGAGATTGATTGTGGGCGATTGAAGAAATCGGCGACTCCTCAGGAGATTTATCATGAAATCTCACCTTTTCCGGAAGTTGAAAGAGATCTGGCTATTGTTCTTGATAAAAGCGTCGCAGCTTCTGATGTAGAAGCATTGTTGAAAAAGGAAGCTGGAAGTCTCCTGACCCAAATTAGCCTCTTTGACATTTATGAAGGGAAATCAATCCCTACGGGTAAAAAGAGCTTGGCCTATGCGCTTAAATTTCAGTCTACCAAGCGAACAATAAAATCTCGTGAAGTCGAAAAACTTATAGACCGGGTTTTGAAAAAGCTCAAAAAGAACTTCGACGCAACGCTCAGAGGGTGATTGCATTGCTCGGTATGGAACAATTTAATGCTCTCGAATCCAAAATCGTCTCTCTCATTGCTCGTTTGAACAGAACTGAGAGGGAGAACCAGACACTGAAACGTGAGCTATCTGCACTCAACGAAGAATTTACAAAATTGAATTCCATTCTGACCGACCAGAAAAAAGAAGTAGCGGAATTGAAGCAATTACAGCAACAACTCGGGCTTGTGAGATCGAAGCTTTCATTCATCTTGCCGAAAGTCCAAGCATTGCTTAAGAACGAGTAACTGATTTTCGAGTATCAATAGGACGGATGGTTTGCAGAAAAACCATGTGAAACTAAAAATCTTCGGCTCCGACTACTCGATCAAAGGTTCAGCCGACGCGGAATATACGCGTCGTATTGCGGATTTTGTCGATCATGCAATGCATGAGGTCGAAAAGAATTCTACAGCAAAATCCCCTTTGAAGGTTGCAGTGTTGACAGCGCTAAACTTGGCGGATGAGTTGTTTCGAGAGCGCGAGTTGCGTGGCGCCCAGACGGCGGAATACGAAAAAAATCTTATGCGGCTTTCCGAACTGATAGAAAATACTGAGGACAATATCAATTCTTGACTATAAATTTTTCAAATAGAAGTTTATCCCTGTTTACATACGTTTTACATGCGTTTGCTGATCAGGGATTTCTTTATTGGAGGCGGAATGGATGTTTTAGGAGCAATAATATTTCTTGTTGTTTCCAGTTTGGCATTCTGGGGAGGTTGGAAGCTAAGAGCGAAAATTGGACAGGATCGCATATCTCGAGCGGAGGAATATGCGACGCGAGTTGTAAATGAGGCGCAACAAGAAGCGGAAGACGTTAAAAAAGCGCGTTTGTTGGATGCTGAAGAAGAGATTCTAAAGCTTCGAGAAAAACTTCATCATGAAGAGAGAGAGCGCTTACAACAATTCAAAAACCGAGAGAAAAAGCTTAGCGCGCGAGAAACCAATCTGGACCGCAAAGTTGACATTTTAAATAATAAAGAGAAGAAGATTTTTGAGGAACAGCAGGAAATAGAGCGCCTTGATCAGCTTTTAAAAGACAAGTCGGCTGATTTGGATCAGCTTATTCTAGAACAAAGCTCAAAACTTAAGGAAATTTCAGGCCTAACAGTTGAAGAAGCCAAGAAAATACAACTCGATAACGTCCTTGACTTAGCACGCCAGGAAGCGTCATTCAAGACTCGGGAAATTATTGAGATGGCAAAAGAGTCCGCAGAACAAAAATCAAAAGAAATTATTGTCCAGGCCATAGAGCGCAGCGGAGTTAGCCATGTGGTTGATGCGACGGTAAGTCCAGTAAGTTTGCCTGCGGATGAAATGAAGGGCAGGATAATCGGCAGAGAAGGTAGAAACATAAGAACTTTTGAAGCTGCAACCGGCGTTGAAGTTTTAATTGATGATACGCCTGGCTTAGTGATGCTTTCCGGTTTTGATCCTATACGGCGGGAAGTCGCTAAGTTGGCTCTGGAAAAATTGATCTACGACGGCCGGATTCATCCAGGGAGGATCGAAGAGGTCATTGATAAGACCCGGCAAGAAATAGATGAGAAAATCTTTGAGTACGGTGAAGAAGCACTCGTTGAAGTCGGGCTGCACAGCTTGCACCATGAGCTTGTCAAATTGATCGGACAGCTCAAGTTTCATACTGGCCAGGGTCAGAATCTTCTTCAGCATTCAATCGAGGTTGCAACCTTAGCCGGCTTGATGGCCTCAGATTTGGAATTGGACACGAAAGTTGCAAAACGAGCCGGTCTCTTACATGAAATCGGTAACGCTATTGACGCATACACTCACGGCACTACGTCGGAATTGTCGGCGGATTTAGCCAAGAAATACGGCGAAAACGAAGAAGTTTTAAAGGCTATTGCTTTTGCAAATAAACCGCCGGACTCGATTGGGCAATCATTGATTTCCGTGCTTGTCGCTTCTGCAAATGAGATAAGCATGTATCGTCCAGGGGCCGTGAAAGAAGATTTGCAGAGCTACTTCGATCGTTTGCGAAATCTCGAGCAGATCGCCAATTCCCTCAAAGGCGTGACGCAAAGCTATGCAATTCAAGCAGGTAAGGAGATCCGTGTTATAGCCGGATACGATAACACCGACGATTCGCATCCTGATTTTATCGCCTCGAGCATTTCAGGACAAATTAAAGATACGCTTTCATATCCGGGACAAATCAAAGTATCCGTAATTCGAGAATACCGTACATTTGGCTATGCCAAATAGAGGCATAATCCAATTCATTTATACTGCGGCTTGATATGACAGAAAGTTTATTGCGCGTCATGTTCGTTGCTGATGTTGTGGGACAACCAGGGTGTGACGTGCTTTACAAATTACTCCCAGGTTTACAAGCTGAGCATAATGTTGATTTTACCATCGTTAATGGAGAAAACGCAAATAATAACGGCAAAGGCATTACTCTCAAAATAGCAAAACGTTTTTTTGCCGCCAATGTCGATGCAATTACAGGCGGCAACCATACATGGGAAAATTGGAGAAATGCGGAGTTATTCGCCGAAGAAGAACGCGTTTTGAGACCAGCAAACTACCCGGAGGGCAACATCGGACGCGGGTATAAAATTTTTGATTTGGGTTCAGGAGACAAACTTGCAATTCTGAACTTGCAGGGGCGCACGTTTCTTTACCCAATTCTATGTCCCTTTCGTTACGCGGATGAAGTTTTGAAACAAATCTCGAAAGAAACTAAAAATATTATTATTGATTTTCACGCTGAAGCGACTGCAGAAAAAATTGCGCTAGGGTGGTACTTAGACGGTAGAGTAAGTGCAATATTCGGCACGCATACGCATGTTCAAACTGCCGACGAAAGAGTGTTGCCGCGCGGCACGGCGTACATCACTGATGCTGGAATGACAGGGTCGCATGATTCAGTTATCGGTATGAAACGTGACATCGCTATCCAACGCTTTATTTATCAAACGCCGCGTGTTTTTGAAGTTGCGAACAAAAACCTGAAACTATCAGCCGTTATTGTTGATATTGATCGAAATTCCGGGAAAGCAAAAAAGATTACCAGATTACAGTCGTCGTAGAACGGATTCAAAAGTATTGCTTCATAGATCAAAATTGCAGATATTCACACCAATCGCGCCAGTAGCTCAATTGGATAGAGCGTTGGCCTCCGGAGCCAAAGGCTGGGGGTTCGATTCCCTCCTGGCGTATTTTCTTCATGGGGTTGATTTTTTCTTTCACTACAGTTCACGCACGCCTAATAGAAAATATTCAAATAAAATTACTCTCGAATCATGCCTGCAGTAAAAAAGAGCATCACAGCCAAAATCAACTTCAAGACAATTTCAGAATTCAATAGCGAGCTGCAGAAAAGTATAGCCGGAAAAAAAACGGAAGAAGTCGAAGCAATTCTGCAAGAGCGTTATTGTAACTCGCAGGCCGGCGAAGTCGCTCTGGATATTAACGACTCGATTGCGGAGTTCAAGTGGGTTTCAACGGAAATCAACTCAGAATCTGAAGAACTTCACAAAGTTGCGTTGAAATTTGCTCGAGAACGAAACTATAAGCCGGCCATCGAGAATTGGATTAAGGCGATTGCCCAAAACCCAAAGGACCCGGATTATTACTTTAATGCGGGACTCGCGTTTTTTGAAGAAAAGAATTTCAATGAAGCCATAGAAAACTTGACCTTTTCTCTCAAGCTTTGTCCAGTTTACTACAAGGCCAAGCTTATTCTTGGAACGATCTACTTGAAGCTTCGGAAATTCGATGTTGCTGAAGAATTTTTGCTGGAAAGCGTTTATTTCAACCCCAATAACTCTTTGGCAATTCTAAATTTAGGTGCTGTATATAGCATACTAAAAAAGTATCATGACGGAATCCTTGCTTTCAAAAAAATTACTACTTTAAATCCCGCTGAACCACGTGCATATTTCGGGCTTGGGAAAATATACAGCATTCAAGGAAAAATTCAGGATGCGAACGCCTGTTTCAAGAAAGTCATTGATCTTGACAATAATGGCGGTTTGGCTGCTCACGCCAAACGAGCAATTGTTTCTGAACAAACAGCGAGCGCTATTTCGCTAAAGGCTGTAAACAACGATGCTCCAATAGACGAGAATTTGCTGCAAGACATTTATTCTGAAGGCTATCAAGCATATTTGTACGGCGATTATGACAGAGCGATCGATTTATACGCAAAGTATGTAAAGCACAAAGTAAAAGACGATTTGGTATGGTTTGCCTTAGGCGAAGCTTGTTTAAGAACAGGCAGACAGGATGAAGCTTGTAGAGCGTTTCAGTCTGCAATCAAAGCAGGACCTAAAAAAGGGCTCTATTATAAACACTTGGCCATTGCCCTGAGTTTTTCCGAGCAAGGAGAAGAAGCGGTTGAGGCTGCGGAAAAAGCAATAGCGTTGGGGAAGAAGGACAGTATAATTCATACAATTCTGGGCAAAAACCTGCTTAAGCTCAACCAGTTGCCGCAAGCAATAAAAAATCTCGAAACAGCACATGAGTTAAGCCGCTCAAATATCAGCGCCGAATACCATCTTGCCGTCGCTCATGCAAAAAACAACGATGTCGAAAAGGCTGTAGATCATCTAAATTGGCTCTTGAATTCCAAAATTGATTCTCCAATCAAGACAGAAGCACAGGAGTTGCTAAAAAGATTATCAAACTGAAAACATAATCAATGTTATGTAAACTTTGATTTGACTACTTAAAAAGCTGGCCTGTCGCCAGCTTTTTTGTTTTATAATCGGGGCGCCCGGATTTGAACCGGGGACCTCATACTCCCGAAGCATGCGCGCTACCGTGCTGCGCTACGCCCCGATGAAAGGCTTAAATAATAATTCATTCCCTGCTAAAACGCAAGGATATAAATAACCCAATCGCAAAAGTAATTATCGCACCCCCTCCGCTTACACTCCACTCAAAACCAGGATAAATCTGATAAAATGAGCCAACAATCAGCCCAAGAATAACATACAATGTAATTGACGGGAAATGTCTAAACGCGTATGTAATTATTTTCGAAAATCCAATAATACCTACGGCAACGCCCACCCCCATGGTTCCTAATAAAACCGCTTTTGAAACAATTTCTGCAGTGAAACCTTGTTCAAAAAAAGTGGTTGTTAGGGAGCTCACCGACTCTATGACCAACCAATAAACCCCCATCAAGATTAAAATGAATGAACCGCTAATGCCAGGAATGATCATAGCGGATGAAGCCACGACCCCGGCAAGAAAAAAGTATAGATAGTTCACGAGACCAAAATTGGCCCAATCAATCTGAGAAGTCGCCCCTGCAGCTTTGTCTCCGGAATCCATAAGGGCTAGACCAATAACAAAAGCTAAGCCAACCATAAAAAAGAAACATCGCAAGGGAGTCGGCTTCATGTCTTCGTTTGACTTCACAATGATTGGAATGCTGCCAGCGATCAAGCCCATGAAGAAAAAAACGGTCATCAGTTCGTGGTTTGCATAAGCCCACTTAATAATATTTGCAAACCCAAGTATCGCCAATATTGCTCCGCCAAAAATTACGCTCAGGAAACGAACATATTCCCACCTACGGTTCTTATCTGTAAATACATTGCCGATCGCTTCCATCATATACTCATAAATTCCAAAAACTACGGCAATTGTCCCGCCGCTGACCCCGGGAATAACATTCGCTACCCCCATTGCTCCTCCGATGAGCAGGTGTCGTACAAAAGCTGCCGCTTTGAAGTTCAAAATATTGTCTTTTTCGTGCATTTCCTACCTTCAAATTCTATGTTGTCATGAGCGTTTTCAAGAAGCGCAATGTATCCTTAAAATGACTTATGTGGCTTCGCTCTCTTCGATAAATTGTCCGGACTTTAACGTGGTGAAACTTAGCGCCATGCCGCGCAGCCAGAATAAGCAACTCCGTTTCAAAATCATACTTTTGCGCTTTTAGAGTCGGCATTTTTTTCAACAGATTCATACTGATCAAGCGATAGCCGCACTGCGAATCGTGAATGCGTCTGCGTAGACGGCAACTAATCAGGGCGGAGGTGATCTTGTTGCTTACAATCCTTAAGAGCGGCATTTCACCGATTTGAAAATCTCTACAGCCTATCAAAAAATCACTCTTGCTTTCTTCAAACGCATTAATGAAATCAGAAACATGCTCGGGCGAATGTTGTCCGTCTGCGTCCATAAAGCAAATGCCTTTTATACCTTCAATCTCTTTCAAATACTGAATCCCGGTTGCGAGAGCGGCGCCTTTTCCAAGATTTTTTTCATGTTTCAGACAAGTGACTAATGAAAAAGCGCTTACAAGCCTCTCAGTATTATCTGTCGAACCATCATTCACAACGACAATTTCGTGCGCGCCATAGGAATTCGTCAATTTGGTCAACAGTTCGGAAATTTGATCTTCGACGTTATAAGCTGGCAACAAAAATGCGATTTTTTCCATGACCAATAAATACAAATCAACTGCGTTAAACTCAAGAATTTAAGTAGCTTTAGAATGGAACGCGGCTAGGAATTTCTTGCATATTTTCCGAGGGTTGCCTATAGTACGGCTCTCAAAAATCAACTTGGCCCCCTGAATCCTTCAGCAGAAATCACCCCGAATGGCAGATAATACAATCGGATCAATGCTTTGCCCTTACTGCAAGAAACTGATCAGTGTGAACGCTGAAAGTTGCATGCATTGCGGCAGACGCAATCCGCAGAAAATGACGAGCGTACCGCTCTTTCAAAGCATTCTTAGCGGACGAGTCTCTTTCGTTCACGGCATCATATCAGTTTGTTTGCTCTTGTATGTTGTCAGCTTGCTCATCTCAGTTTTTGCCCGAGGCGGCGTAAACCCAATGCTCGAGCCGGATAGCCGCGCTCTCCAGATTCTTGGCTGGACTGGTTTGGCTCCTGTCCTTATGAAAGGCCATTGGTGGACGCTCATAACAGCCATGTACTTGCACGGCAGCCTGGCGCACATTTTCTTCAATTCCCTTTTTATCTGGTTTCTTGGGCCTCGAGTTGAAGAACATTTCGGCAGCTCACGTTTTTTCATCATCTATACAGTTGCGGGAATCGTCGGATTTCTTGCATCGACATTCCTCGGCATAGCGCGAACAATCGGAGCGTCTGGAGCAATATTCGGCTTATTTGGCGCTTTTGTTTTTTATGGCAAAGATCGCGGAGGAAATTACGGCGCTTATGTTTACTGGGTCACGACGCTGCTTGCAATCGTCCTTTTTTTTATGGGGCTGACCTCTGAAAATGTAGACAATTTCGCCCACGCCGGCGGATTCATTGGCGGTTTTGTTTGCGCCATGTTCGTCGGCTACGAGGAACGAAAGCCCGAAACGCCCGTTCATCGATGGCTCGCTATTGGGTGCTTGGTCTTAACGGTTTTGGCGTTCGTTTTGGCGATTGCCGGATAAATCCCCCAATTAATGATGTTCTAATCACAAGGTATTCGATGTCGGCGGGTTATTCAAAACGTCCATTGTCGCAAAAGCTGGGGATCAAGCCAAACTTTAAAATCTTTCTTGCATCAAATCCTGAAGATTATCTTGAAAAGTTAGCCCCAATTCCGAAAGGCGTTGTCTTCGCTGAAAACATTGCTGGCGGGAATTTCGATTTCATACATTTTTTCACCAAAGATCAAGCCGATTTCAAAACTCAGTTCCCAGCCCTAAAAAAATCTATAAAAAAGAACGGAATGATTTGGATTTCTTGGCCAAAAAAGGCCTCCAAAGTTGTCACTGACGTTGATGAAAGCGTCGTTCGCTTAACAGGTCTTGAGAACGGCCTCGTTGATGTCAAAATTTGCGCCGTAGACGAAGTTTGGTCGGGCTTGAAATTCGTTTATCGTTTAAAGGATCGCTAATTTCACATGTCGGCTTCGGAACAAAAAACGCGCGTGGCCATCTTGTTTGGCGGAAAATCAGCGGAACACGAGGTGTCTCTGCAATCCGCCAAGAGCATTTTTGAAGCGATAGATCGCGATAAATACGAGCCCGTCTTAATAGGAATCGACAAATCGGGCAAATGGCGTCTGAACGACGGCGAGCGCTTCTTGAAAGCTGCGGATGACCCTCGACACATCTCATTACAAAAATCCCGCGACGAAATTGCGCTGACTCCCGGCAATGTGAATCAGCAATTCCTAAACACTCGCGATGCGGCGACTTCTCCTGCGGTAGACGTTGTATTTCCGATTCTACACGGCCCGTTAGGTGAAGACGGCACAATACAAGGACTTTTGAAACTCGCCGAAATTCCTTTCGTCGGCGCAAGCGTTCTCGGTTCAGCGGTTGGCATGGACAAGGATTTTGCAAAACGGCTGCTTCGCGACGCCGGGATTCCGCAAGGCGCGTTCAGAACATTTGGCGCACACGAAGCGCCGATTTCCTGGGACAAAATTCAATCCGAGCTGGGCTCGCCGGTCTTTGTTAAACCGGCAAACCTTGGTTCTTCGGTGGGTATTTCAAAAGCAGACTCTGAAGAAACTTTTCAACAGGCCGTAGCTGAGGCTTTCTCCTTCGACCGAAAAATCGTCGTCGAGGAATTCATTGACGGAAGAGAAATAGAATGCTCCGTGTTAGGCAATGATGACCCAATTGCTTCATTGCCGGGAGAAATTATCCCGACCCACGATTTCTATTCCTATGATGCAAAATATATCGACGGCCAAGGCGCTCGTTTGGAAATCCCGGCAAATTTGCCCAAAAAAATCGTGGAAAAAATTCAAAAACTATCAATTCACGTTTTTAAAACGCTCAACTGCGAGGGTATGGCGCGAGTGGATTTCTTCGTGACCAAAGATGAAAAAATCTATGTAAACGAGATCAACACTATCCCCGGATTTACAAAAATTAGCATGTACCCCAAGCTTTGGGAAGCGAGCGGTCTTCCCTATTCTGAACTTATAGATCGCCTCATTCAACTCGCCATTCAGCGCTTCCGCCAGGAAAAACGCCTCAAAACTTCGATCTGATATTCTCACAAGGATTCAATGATGCAAAAACGTATCCCCATACACGATTGGGATAAACTCGAGGACAGAAAACCGGCTTATGCGCTGGTTAAGAGAACCGACTTGGTGATCATTCGCTATGACGATCAGGTTTCCGTTCTGTACGGTCGGTGTCTCCATCGCGGCGCTTTGTTGGCTGATGGTCACATTGACGGCGAAAACTTGATTTGCGGCGTTCACTACTGGGATTATCGTTACGACACCGGTGTCAGTGCATATAATAATTCGGAAATTCTACACAAGTTCACGTCAGAAATTGCTGACGGAAAAGTGTGGATCGATGAAGCGGAAGTTGAAGCTTTTGAAGAAAAAAATCCGACAGAAGTCGATCATACCGAATACCTAGGCGCCTATGTCGCAACGCACGATGCGCCGGAGGAGCCCAAGACGGCGGAAATTCACCGCTTTGCAAAATACGGATTATCCAAAGACGGACATCACGGGCCGGTTTCGGCGATGGGTGTTGGCTCACAACACTTGCCCAAATGGGACGATATTCAAATTCTCCCAGCGCAGCTTGCGCGCCTGCCACATTTGGAAGACGTTGAAGTCGGCGCTGAAGTGATTATTGGCCCGCGAGCGAAAAAGCCGTTGCGCCTTGAGATTCCTCTGTTTGTTTCAGATATGAGTTTTGGCGCGCTTTCTGAAGAAGCCAAGATTTCACTAGCGCGCGGCGCAGAAAAAGCGGGCACAGGCATTTGCTCCGGTGAAGGCGGCATGCTCCCGGAAGAACAAGCGGAAAACAGCCGCTATTTTTACGAACTCGCTTCCGCAAGATTCGGCTATTCGATGGAATTGGTCAAAAAAACGCAAGCGTTTCATTTCAAAGGCGGACAAGGCGCAAAAACCGGCACAGGCGGCCATCTCCCCGGTCATAAAAATCAGGGAAAAATCAGCCAGGTTCGCGGACTTCCCGAAGGAACTTCCGCGATTTCACCGCCACGTTTTTCTGACTTAACCTGTGAAGGCGATTTTAAAAGTCTTGCAGAAGAAGTTCGCGCTGAGACCGGCGGCATTCCAATCGGATTCAAGTTATCCGCCAATCACATTGAGCAGGACATCGATTCCGCGCTCAAAATCGGAGTTGATTACATTATCTTGGACGGTCGCGGCGGCGGAACCGGAGCAGCCCCCCTCCTGTTTCGCAATCATATTTCGGTGCCGACGATTCCAGCGCTTGCCCGCGCCCGCAAACACTTGGATAAGCGCGGGGCGAAAGATATCACGCTTGTCATTACCGGCGGCTTGCGTACAGCTCCGGATTTCATCAAAGCGCTGGCAATGGGCGCGGACGCCGTCGCGCTGTCGAATTCAGCCATTCAAGCCATCGGCTGCCAAGCCATGCGCGCCTGCCATACAAACAATTGTCCTGTTGGTATTGCCACGCAAAAACCAGAGTTGCGCAAACGCCTCGATGTCGAACTCTCTGCCCGACGATTAGAAAATTTCTTTAAAGCCAGCGTCGAATTGATGCAAGTGATGGCGCGGGCGTGCGGCCATGAGCATCTCAACCAATTCTGCCAGAACGACATTGCTACCTTTGATCGAGAGCTTCACCATTTGGCTGGGATTCCGTATTCAGGCTTGCAAGCTTAAAATGCAATACGACTACATTATTGTTGGCGCCGGGAGTGCTGGATGCTTGCTGGCTAATCGACTCTCGGCAGATCCAGCCAATTCTGTGCTGCTGTTGGAAGCGGGCGGCCCGGACAAAAAAATGGAAATCCACATTCCTGCCGGGTATATAAAACTCCATAGATCAGAAGTAGATTGGGGATACGAAACCGAGCCGCAAAAGCATGTCTTAAACCGCAAAATCTATCTTCCTCGCGGCAAAACGCTTGGCGGCTGCAGCTCGACCAATGCGATGGCCTATGTTCGCGGTAATCGAGAAGATTACAACGATTGGGCTGCGATGGGCAACTCGGGCTGGTCGTACGAAGAAGTGCTGCCGTATTTCAAAAAATCCGAACACAACGAGGATATCTCAAACGATTATCACGGGAAAGCCGGAGAATTAAACGTCACATTCCCGAAAATCTTCAAAACGCCTTTCGCTGAAGCGTTTGTGGAAGCATGCGTTGAAAAAGGATTCGAGCGTAATGACGATTATAACGGCGAGAAGCAAGCTGGAACGGGGTTTTTACAATTTAATATCAAGAACGCCAAGCGGCACAGTGCTGTCGACGCATTTATAAAAACTGTTTTCAAACGCCCGAACCTCAAGATTCAGACGCGAGCGCACACGAAAAAAATTGTGCTTCAGAATGATCGTGCAACAGGCGTCGAGGTTTTAGCGGGACGCAATACGCACGAAACGTTTCAAGCGCGAAAAGAAGTCATTCTATGCGCCGGAGCATTTGCTTCGCCGCAGTTGCTCATGCTTTCAGGAATTGGAGAGCGGGATGAATTAAAGAAGCTTGGGATTTCCTGCACTCATAACCTCCCCGGCGTAGGGCGGAATCTACAGGACCACTTGTTCTTAGGCGTGAGTGCACTTTCGAATCAGCAAGAGGGGCAGAATCATCATTTGAAGCCGTTAAATCAAGCGATTGATCTTGCTCAATACTTCCTTTTTAGACAAGGGGCGCTGACAATTGGGCCGCTGGAAACAGTCGCGTTTGGCAGCACTTCGCAAAGCCCGGATCGCGTTGATTTTCAATTCCAGTTCACCGCGACTCAGATCGGCGACGACTATTCTATCGACCCGTACAACTATAAGTCAATCCCCACAAACGACGGGTTTATGTTGTTGCCCACGCTCCTGCGCCCGAAAAGCCGAGGTTGGCTAAAACTGAAAAGCGCCAACCCGACGGACTACCCGATGATTCAACCCAACTTCCTGGAATCTGACGACGATAAGGAAACGCTGCTTGAAATCACCAAAATTGCGATTGACGTCATTCAGGCGAAAGCATTTGAACCCTACCGAAAAAAAATCATTACGCCGCCCGACCTAAGCAGCGACGACGCGATTTTCTTGCATATTCAAAAGCAACTCGAAACAGTCTACCATCCTGTCGGCACCTGCAAAATGGGGAATGACGAAACTGCGGTGGTCGATGAACAACTGCGCGTACATGGAATCGAAGGGCTGCGCGTCGTTGACGCTTCTATTATGCCGACCATCGTTTCCGGCAACACCAACGCCCCCGTCTATATGATCGCCGAAAAAGGCGCGGATATGATTTTAAAGGATCAAGCTTGATGCATTTGGGGCGATGCTGATAAAAAATGAAATTGTTTGAATTCCACATCTACGATACATAAATTCATTGCGCATCGATAGCAGGTTTACAAAATGCGATTGACATTATGATCGATGAAATCGACAAGAAGCTGCAAACCGATAAGATTACGCCGGAGTTGATCGACTACATTACCCGCAAAATCGTGCGCGCGATCCAGCCGGAAAAAATCATTCTTTACGGCTCCTACGCGCGCGGCGACTTTCACGAAGACAGCGATTTGGACTTGTTCATTATTAAAGACAGCAAAGAATCAAATCTTCTGGTAAGACGAGAAATTGATAATCTACTGTTCGGCAGACGTTTTCCAATCGATATTCGTGTTCGTAAATCGGCAGAGGTCGATTGGAATATTCGAGCGGAGAATCCATTTTATCTATATCACATTTTTAAGGACGGGCAAGTCTTGTATGAAAGAGGCTCCTGAACAGAAAAGTATAGTTCAAGAATGGTTACGGTTCGCCCGAGAAAATCTGCTTTTTGCGAAGGCAGGTTTGAAAGAAGATTTTTCACCATACAATACCGTTTGCTTCCTTTGTCAAGGCAGCGCCGAAAAGTATTTGAAAGGATTTCTAATTACGCGGGGTTGGCGGCTAAAAAAGACGCATGATTTGATCGAATTATTGGGGGCTGCCGTAGAATATGAGCATGCTTTTACCCAACTTAAATCATCCGCGCAAATATTGAACGACTATATTTCCGAAGCTCGATATCCGGGTGATTTGTCCTTCGAGACACTCACCGAATCCAATGCAACGGAAGCTGTCGAAGCGGCTGAAAGAATAGAAGAATTTGTTCTGGAAAAGCTAGCGTCTGAAGCGGGAAAGACAAGCTAAAGTTGCCAAAGCGCCTGCGCGTTGTTGATGCATCCATTATGCCGACCATCGTTTCCGGGAAACACCAACGCCCCGCCCCGGTCTACATAATCGCCGAAAAAGGCGCGGATTTGATTTTAAACAGGTAGATATTTATTATTTCCGCCAGAAGGTATGACTAAAAAGCACAAGAACGGTAAAGATTTCCAGCCTGCCGACCAACATTAAAAAGCTCAAAAACCACTTGCCGACTGTAGGAATCGCCGCAAAATTATCCGTCGGGCCGACATCGCCCAGCCCGGGACCGATGTTGCTGATTGTTGCGACGACGCTGCCGCACGCGCTCGGCAAATCCAGCCCGAGTAAGCTCATAAAAAGTACGCCAAAAACAAAAAGCAGCATATAAAACAGAAAAAATCCTGTGATGTTGTAAATGTTTCTTGCGAAACGGCCTTCCCTCCTACTCTGCCAAGTTCATCCTGGTTGAGCGGAGCGCTTTTATTTAGAAATTCCAGGTTCTTGATACGAGCGATGGTTTTTTCAACGCCATATTTTTTGGCGATAATGGAAGAAATTAAATTAACTTCGTCAGTGGTTGTCGCGCCGACGAGCATATCAGCTTTTCGAAGTTCCGCCTGTTCAAGAACTTTGAAGCTGGTTCCGCTTCCCCAAATGGCTTGTACGTCGAGCGAATCCGCAGCTCGGGCGTACCGTTCCTGATTTTCTTCGATGATAGCGACGTCATGTTTCTCGTAGGATAGATTTTTGGCTAAATTGTAGCCAATTTCTCCCGCCCCAATGATTATTATCCGCATCGTTCCTTGATTTTTGCATATTTTTAAAAGCCCATGTACCGACATTTCCAGCCAAAACAAAATCCATTTTTAACGAACGGGTCGCAGTCGGTTTTCGCTTGGAGACGCGGACGTTCTATAATATTTTGCGACTTCTTCGAACCCCAAAATTTAGCTGGAGACATTGATGAAATCGGATGCGAAATCACTAAAACGTCGAGAATTTCTCAAAAAGGGCTCTGCCGCAACGTTAGCCGCCGGATCGGTTCTCGCCGGGTGTCAGCCGGAAGGACAAACTTCGGGCGGGCCGGCGGTGCATACCAGAAAATCGTACAACTGGCAAATGGTGACGACGTGGCCGCCGGGCTTTCCCGTGATGGGCGAAGGCGCGGAGATGCTGGGGAATTGGGTCGAAGAAATGTCGGAAGGTCAGCTCAAGGTTAAGGTTTACGGCGCCGGCGAGCTTGTTCCAGCATTTGAAGCATTTGAGGCGGTACGGCAAGGCGTGGCGCAAATGAGCCACGGCGTGTCGTACTATTGGGCTGGAAAAGCGCCTGCCGCTCAATTTTTTGGCGCTGTTCCATTCGGTTTGAATACTCAGCAAATGAACGCCTGGATGTACAGCGGCGGCGGCTTGCAGCTTTGGGAAGAATTATACGCCAATTTCAATCTGATTCCGATGCCCGCCGGCAATACGGGTATGCAAATGGGCGGCTGGTTCAACAAAGAAATCAATTCAATTTCCGATCTCAAGGGGTTGAAGATGCGCATCCCCGGGCTTGGCGGAAAAGTCATTGATAAAGCGGGCGGTACGGGGCTGGCTACGCCCGGTTCGGAAATTTATACCAACCTGGATCGCGGCGTTATCGATGCAGCGGAATGGGTCGGCGCATACCACGATTATAAATTGGGGCTGCATCAAATAGCGAAGTATTACTACTACCCCGGCTGGCACGAACCCTGCGCCCTGCTCGAGCTTACGGTCAACAAAAGCGCGTTCGAGGGCTTACCGAAAAATCTTCAGGAAATTATTCGGGCGGCGGCGGCGCGTTCAAATGTATGGATGCTTTCGGAGTTTGAGGCAAAAAACAATGAATATTTGCTGAAATTAATTAACGAACATGACGTGCAACTACGCGCATTTCCCGCCGACGTACTCGCAGCGCTGCGTCGTTATTCTCAAGAAGCCGTAGATGAACTTGTAGAAAGCGATCCGTTTGCACAGCGCGTCTATCAATCATTTTCCACCTTCAAAAAAGATGTTTCGAACTGGGCAAAAGTGACGGAGGCGGTGTATTACAAGGAAATAAACTGATGAATCCTGCCGAACGTTTGAAATCGCTGCAGAAGATTCTTCCGGCGATCTTTTTCCTTCTTCTCTTCTCTACAAATCTGTTTTCTCAGGAAGAAAACTTCTTGCTGCCAATTGCAACGATTGAGAAAAAGCTGCTCTTTGATGAAATTAACCCAATCAAAATTGCCAGTTTAAGAACTAGTGAGAATGTGACGAAACGCGTCACGCTCGAATACGCCGACGGAGCAAGTTTCCAGGCAAAGTTTCGGCGATCAATAGCCGGCGGCGAGACTTTCAATAACCAACCTCGCTATGAAGTCGCGGCCTACAAATTTCAAAAGCTCATCCTTGATCCTGAGGAATATGTCGTGCCGCCAACCGTCGTGCGAGCTTTGCCGCTGTCGCAATATGTAAAGATCGATCGCGACGCCGTTGCAACTTTTGATCGTTTGAACATCGTGCTTTTCGTAACCCAGTATTGGCTGAGCAACATAGACCATCGCAAAGTTTTTGATAAAAAACGTCTTCAGATGGATTCTGTTTACGCACGATCAGCCGGAGTGACGAATATTTTCGCCTACTTGATCAATCACAATGATTCAAATGAAGGGAATTTTCTTATTTCGAAGAACCTGGACAAGCCGACAGTTTTTGCGGTAGATAATGGCATCTCTTTCGCGAGTGAGGCAAGTGATCGCGGGCACTTTTGGCGAGAGCTGTTTATCGAGCAAGCGCCGAAAAAACTCATAGACCGGCTGCGCACTTTAACCGAAGAAAAATTAAATCAGGAATTGGGCGCAGTCGTACAGCTAGAAATCACCCCTGGCGTAATCAAAAATGTTGAGCTGCAGCAAAACCCCAAGCCTGATCTCGGCGTGCGGCGCATTGGCAATGTGATCCAACTCGGTTTAACGCGTAGGGAAATTTCAGAGCTGTCATCACGCATTCGAGCGTTGCTTCGTCGAGTCGACTCAGGGCGGATAAAAATTTACTAACCATGCAGGCGAATCAGAATAGGCCACGCGCTTAGTTTTGCTCGTCATGCGCTCGGATCATTTGGACGATTTCTTTCGCCAGGTCGTTAGGAATCGGCACTGCGAGATTATATTGAGCAATCTTCCAACCGTTTTCCTGCTTTTCCAGAACGCCGGTGCCGCGACAATCCCCGAAGTTTTCGTTATTCAAACGCTCGTCAAACCAAGCTGTTTTTTGATCGTCGGCAAAGAAAATATTGCGCTCCGTCACATGGTAAGTCCACCCTTTTCCTTGATTGAACCGTTTTTCGGCGTAGGCGCGAAATTCTTTAATCGTCCAACGTTCCGTTGCGTCTGTTCCAAAGAAAACGGCGTCTTCCGAGAAGCAGCCAAAGTATTTGTCGCCATTGGCTTCGCTTGCAGCCAAGTGCAAATCATCCAAAACGGACGACACAGCAGTTGTTTCGTCCGGACTCGTCGAAGCCGTTCCCGTGCAGGACGTTTTTAGCGAAATGAGCGCGAGAACAACTCCCGCGACCGCGATTTTTCTGAGCGCTTTCATTTCTCCTCTCCGTTGAAATTGAATGAACCGAGCAAAAGTAATTTATTTCATATCGTAATTGATAAAAGAGAAATTTAACGATTAGTGATCTTAAAAAGGAGAACCATGAAACTGAAAGACAAAGTCGCGATCATCACTGGCGGCGCGAATGGAATCGGACGTGCAACGGCTGAAATTTTTTCCCGAGAAGGCGCGGCGGTTGTCATCGCTGACGTCGCAGAAGAAGCGGGCGGGAAAACGGCTGAAAAAATAAATGAAAATGGCGGCAGAGCCCGTTTTGAAATGCTCAACGTCGCGGATCAAGAGAACGTTGAGAGCGTTATCAAAAACACTGTCGACGCTTTTGGCGGATTGGACATTCTCGTTAATAACGCTGGAATCACACGCGACGCGCAATTGATCAAAATGGACATGGAGCAATGGCAAAGCGTCGTGGACGTAAATCTGAAAGGCGTTTTTATGTGCGGGCAGGCGGCGGCGAAAGTGATGATCGACCAAGGCCGGGGCGGGGTTATTCTTAACGCAGCTTCCGTTGTTGCTTTATATGGAAATTTCGGGCAGTCGAATTATGTGGCGACAAAAGCAGGTGTGATTGGCATGACAAAAACATGGGCGCGAGAGTTGGGACGCTACGGCATACGTTCGAACGCCGTCGCGCCGGGATTTATCGCCACGGACATGGTCAAGACAATCCCCGAAAAAATTGTGCAGATGATTTTGGCTAAAACGCCGCTGGGTCGCATGGGGCAACCAGAGGACATTGCGAACGCTTATTTATATTTGGCTTCGGATGAGGCGAGTTTTGTGACAGGGGTTGTTCTTTCCGTCGACGGCGGGAGCGTTTCGTGAGAAAGTAAACAGACAGCGGGCCGTGTTTAAAATTGATGTTGGATTGATGGAGTAATGGATTTTTGGAGACGTCATCAATCCATCAATCCATCAATCCATCAATCCATCAATCCATCAATCCATCAATCCAGAGCGGTTTACAAAATCCCGCGATGATCTTCTATTTTCTTAATCAATTCTTGAGTGATCTTGCCTTTTAACACAGCGTTAGAACCGTCCTGAAATATCTCAATATTATTCAGTTCGTCAACGATACTGCGTTCTTTTGAAACGGAAAGCTTGGCCGTCGCCAACGCACCGCGCATCATATCAACGAGGAGCTGACTGCTTTGTGAATCGTCGCAGAGAATTTTGCCTGCGAAGTCGATGCGATCTGAAGTTTGGGCGGAAAAATAGAGCGATTTGATACGCTCGGCAGCGGGCACGTTCTCGCGCAGACTGCGTCCCATCGGTTGACGATCAATTGCCGCAGCATCCACGGTCATCCAGAATTGATCGCCGTACTTGATATGGTTTTTCAGCGCGTCTGTAACGCTTTCGCGACTTCCTGAACTCCCTCGCCCTTCATTTTCCAATGCGGCTCTTACCCAGTCCGGCGACCCGAGATAGACCGTTGAACCGTTGACAAAACAAAAGCTTACCTCGTCTCTTTTTTCAATCGTATAGATCGTATTCCCGGAAAGTTCTTCGGTCGTCCACGGAATATCTCGTCGTTCTTCTTCAAGTTTTTCACGCGCAAAACCCATAATTTTTTCTTCATCGAAATTGCCGTGTAAGATGACGGCAAAATCATCGTTTCGGCGTGATTCTTTGATTTTTCCCGCAACGAGAATGGTCTTAAAATCCTCAAAGGGATCGAGTCCGGTCGCCTCTTTGAATGATTCAAAATCACTATGGCGAATGTCGCGATCTATGTTCGTCCTCATATCACGGACGAGCACTTGCCCAATTTCACTTTCATTTATTTTCTCGAAATCGCAGAAAAAGAACATGTTGGCTTCTTCCGGCAATTTATCCAGGTCCGCGTGTGCGGATTCGGTAATTTCCTGCTTCGCAGGTTCGGTGCAGCCGGTTTGACCGAGAAAACAAAGAGCAACAAAAGCGGCTCCCAGGAATGCACGCATTTTCATAACAAATCTCCGGTGGGTTAAAAGTTTTTACGTTTAAATGCAATGATTGCCAGAGCAAAATAGCCGACCCCGACGATGAGCGAATGCCAGATCGGCGACCAGTCTAACGACGGTTGTCTGAGAATGCTCTCAGTCGCCAGCTTTCCCATTTCCACGAGGCGCGGGGTGGCGTAGTAAAGTCCGTCGAGCAAAATTTGATAAAATTTATTGGTGAGGACGGCGTAGATTTGGTCGCGCCCGGCCAAAAATGAACCCAAGCCAATAAGCACGAATGCGCCCATGATTGACACGGCGGAGTTCTGAATCAGCACGCCCAACAGAACCATGAACGAGTAAACAATAGAAAAAATAAAGATGATGAGAAAACCAGATTGCAAAAACTCAAAATGCCAAACGCCGGTTTTCATCGAGATGATGAGCCAGGTCCCAAAAACGAAATACAGAACGTTGAATGCGACAATGGCGATTGCTCCAAGAGCTCGCCCTGTCAAAAGCCAGTGTCTGGCCAGCGGCTTCGAAAGCAACCAATCGATATTTCCCTTTTGCAGCATGTTGGGGACGAGGCTGGCGGTCGCGAAAATGGCGAAAAACACTCCGCCTACATGAATGAAACCTGCCAAAGCGGTTTCAACTTGCAGCATCAAATCTTCCAGGTTTAACCTGCCCCCGCCGCGAACTTCTCCGCCGAAAATATTGGCTCCGACCAATGCGCCGTCTACGATATCGAGATTGACGGCAAACAAGAGAAACAGCAGCGTTATGGTCGAAATGATGAAAAAAGTAATGAATGTTTTTCTCGCGAGAGATTCTCGAAACGTGTAGTAAATAACGGCCCAAATCTTTTCCATCTACTCGCCCCCCTCTTGCGGCTTGCTCAAAATACTAGTAAAGTCAGTCAATTCTTCACTTTGAATTGTTTGAACAAAGCTGTCTTCAAGCGTCTGGCGGAACGGCGTCACGGCCTCGATCAAGACGTCGCTTTGTCGCAACAAGTCAATCACCGAGTTCAATTGCGTGACATTTTCGACGGTCACGTCAAGGTAGCCGTTTTCCTGGCTCAAGGATTCAACTTTTTGAGTTATAGCCGATTTTAGACTTTCATCCGAGATTTTGGCTTGCACCATGTATCGCTTTTTTTGAACGGTCAATTCATCGACCGTACCGTGCTTCAGCAGGCGACCCTTGTCAAGAATTGCAACCTCATCACAGATCATTTCGACTTCGGAAAGCAAGTGTGAGTTGAGAAAGATCGTTGCGCCGCCTGCCTTGAGTTCGAGCAAAAGGTCGCGAATTTCTCTACGCCCAATCGGATCGACGCCGTCGGTCGGCTCGTCAAGAAAGAGCAGTTTGGGCTCGTGCATCATGGCCTGCGCGAGTCCGAGACGCTGGATCATGCCTTTGCTGTATTTTTTAATTTTCGTATCGCGCCATTGCCACATTTTGACGCGATTCAAGAGGATTTCCGCGCGCTGTAAACGTTCGGCGGCGTTTTCCATGCCGCTAAGTCTGGCGGAGTAGTCGATCAAAGCGCCGCCGGTGAGGAATTCCGGAAATCGATGATTTTCGGGCAGGTAGCCAACGGATTGGCGTGAGAGATGGTTTTCAACGGGGAGCCCAAACAGTTTTGCCACGCCTTTTTCAGCGCGCAGCACGCTGAGCAGAATTTTGATGAAAGTGGTTTTCCCGGCGCCGTTCGGGCCAAGCAGGCCGAAAATGACGCCTTTTTTAACATTTAATGACATGCCGGAGAGCGCCTTAACGCGCCCGCGGCTAAACGTACGGCTGATTTCTTGCGTTTCTATGACGTACACAATACCCTTCCTCCAAATTGACAATGGCGTCTCCTACGCACAAGACGACAAGCAAGTTGCAATAGACTCTATTCCGTTAAGAAAAAGCGCGATTTCGACAAATTCGATCAAAATTCGTGAAAAATTCGCTAGAATTTACAGCTTTTTTACAGTCTTCGTTTTTGCACAAAGGTCTTAGGAAACGTAAAATTTGTGCAAGGAACGACTGTTGTCGTCTTCAATAGAATCAATGGAAGGATTCTAAAAGATTCATCAAGTCCGCTCGATAAGGAAATTGCAGCGAACCGTTTTTTATGGGTATCAAGGCATGCCTTCAGCATCAGACGGCGACGTCTCTATCCGCAAAGTGCTCAATGAAATTATCGGAATCAGCCCTTCCCTCGTCCGGCTCCGCAGAGCGATTCGCAAAGTCGCCAAAGTGAGCGACGATATTCTGATCACCGGAGAGCCTGGAGTCGGCAAGCGATTCTTTTCTTACAAAATCCACCAATTGAGTTCCCGCGCTTCCGGGCCATATTTCGCCGTTGAATGCAGTACGCTTTCCGGAAAATCATTTGACGAAGCGGTGCATAACAAGTTCAGGCGGACGTTCCAAAAAGCCCAACACGGCACGCTGGCGTTGCACAGCATCGAAAAACTCACGCGTGAGCAGCAGGCCAATCTTTTTCTGGTTTTGAATGATTACGCAAGAACGAACGGCTCCGTCACCAGCGAATCCTATGACGTACGCGTCATCGCCACCACCCAAATTGAGCCTTACGATAATTTTTCGCAAAAAGGCTTTGACGCCAAGCTGTATTATCGCATTAGCAAGATCATTTTAAATGTACCGCCGCTGAGAAATCGCAAACAAGACATTCCGTTTTTGTTCGACCATTTTTTGAGAGAATTTTCAGAAAACGGTGCAGGCGCTTCGCTGTTCGACGGCGTTCCAAGCGATCTGTACGACGCGCTCATGTCTTACGAATGGCGAGGAAATGTGGAAGAGCTTGAAAATAGCGTGCGCGCCTTGCTGACCACCACTAAAAACGGCGCGTATATCCCCGAAGCGCTGCCGTTTCTGCAAAACAACGACCCGCTCAAATCCCTTCTCGGCATGTCGCTGCCGGAGGCCACTTCGCATGTCGAAAAGTATCTGCTTGCCAATGCGCTTGGTCGTTTTGAAGGTAACCAAACCAAAGCGGCGCAACACCTTGATATTTCCGAAGCTTCGCTGCGTTACAAGCTGAAGAAGTATGAAATTAGTAACAAGTGATTGGAGCTTTTGGAGTTAAAATCGTTGGCCAGAGCGGGACGAAAAAAAGGTGACGAAAAAAATCAGGAAGGTCAGGAAAACGCCGTAGGCCGACGCCGTCCCTAAATTGAACAGGCGGATTTCGTTAAAAATCGCCAGTGATATTGGGCGGTTGCTGGGCAAATAAATCAAAATACTCGAGACAAATTCACCAAGCGACATGACCGTCGCCAGCAGCGCTCCGGCAACGACTCCGGGCCAGACCGCAGGCAAAATCACTCGTCGCAGCGTCATCAAGCCGCCGGCGCCCAGACTTTTCGCGGCTTCTTCCTGAGAGCGATCCAATTGCTGGAAGGCGGCCAGGCTTGAGCGATAAACGACCGGCAAATGGCGGATAAAATAAGCGAGGGGTAAAATCCAAAACGTGCCCACCAATATTTGCCCGCCGGTGAACCATCTTGGCTCGTTGAAAGCGACGATTAATGCAATCGCAACGACGGTTCCCGGGATGGCCCAAGGCAGCATGATCATAATTTCGCTAAGCTTTCTCCCCAAAACTTTCCCCTTCGAGTGCCAATAGGCAAAAGCCACCGCAAATGCAATATTTGCAGCCGTTGCAATCAGCGCCATGCGTGCGCTGTTCAAAACTGGACGCGCCGCCCTCCCGCCGGACAGAATTTTTGAATAGTTGTCAAATGTGAAGGAATCCGGAAATATCTGCGTGGTCCAACTGCCGTCTTGCACGAACGAGAGCAGAAAGATCGTGAGATGTGGGATTGTCAGCAATAGGCTCGCGGAAACGGCGGCGAAGATTGCAAGATAGCGCCCCGTTTTACTCGAGATTGGACGCGGCGGCAGCGGCACTCCTTTTTGCCCGGCCGCGTTTTCTCTTCCGGTTGTTGTGAGATTTACGAAGAGAAAAACGAGCGAAATGGCGCCAAGCATAACGCTCTGGGTAATCGCCATCGGCATGTCGCCGTTCACTTTGTTGTTGAAAATCTCGACGGTTAGAAAACGGTAGTCTCCGGCGAAAATGAGCGGCGCCGTGAAAGAAGCCATGCTGACCATAAAAACGATGATTGCCGCTCCACTCATTGCCGGCCACAATTGCGGAAAAATAATTTCTCGATAAAGCCGAAAATGACTGGAGCCAAGGCTGCGCGCTGCTTCGATCACCGAACCGTCCAGACGTTGGAAAGCGGCGCGTGTGAAGAGGAAAAAATATACGTAAAAGCTGTAAGCGTGGACGACGATCACGCCGCTGACCCCGTCCAGAGCCAGAACAGGCTTTTCAGCGCCGAGCATTGATTGCAACAATCGAGGGAAAATCCCGCTTTCCCCAAAAGAATAGAGAAACGCAAATACCCCGACCAGCGGCGGCAAGACGATGGGCAAAGTTGCAACCGCGGAAAGAAAATTCTTCGCAGGAAGATCAACACGCTCGAAAAGAATGGCCAGCGGCACGCCAATGAGTCCTGCGCAAATCACGCTTACAATTGAAATCCAAACGCTGCCCCACAAAGCGTCAAGGGAGCGGGATTGTTCCGGAGAGAAAAAACGGCCGTAGTTTCCTGCGCTCACGCCGCCGTCCACAAAAAAGCTTTGCTGCACCATCTGCCACAGTGGAAATGCGATGAAGAGCACGAGAACCGCTATGCTGAAGGCTCGCAAGCCTGTGATTTTTGGTTTCGGGATAGTCATTCAGAAAAACTCAACTGGCGGGGAAAAGCTTCAACGCATTTCCCGGGATGCGGATTGAAATTACATCGCCGGGCGAAATAGGACTTGAGCCTGAGTGGATCGAGCGTTGTGCGACAAACCTTTTTTCAGCGTGTTCAAGGAGAATTTCTTCGAGAGCGCCGGTGTAGATGACGTCTTTCACTTTTGCCTGAATAGTCGCGGCGTCCCCTTCAGCGGCAAACTCAACTTCGTGCGGCCGGAAGCCCAAAATGATCTGATCAACGTTTTCCTCCACGTTCAACGGGAGGGCAACTACCCATTGCGGAGAGATTTGAACCTGCAATTTACCGTTTTCAGATGAAATGATGCTGCCCGGCAAAAAGTTCGCTTTCCCTAAGAAATCCATCACTTCTCTGCCTCTCGGCTGGTTGAAAACTTCGCGCGGTTCGCCGATTTGCATACATTTTCCAGCGATCAGAACGGCAAGACGGTCGCTTTGTGAAAGCGCCTCATCCTGATCGTGAGTGACATAAAATGTGGTGATGCCGAGGCGTTTTTGCAGGCTGCGAATCTGCTCACGCGTTTCGACCCGCAGCTTGGCGTCGAGATTACTGAGCGGTTCGTCGAGCAAAAGAATTTGAGGTTCAATGACAAGCGCCCGAGCAAGAGCGACACGTTGTTGCTGCCCCCCGGACATGGCGCTGACCGGGCGATCCGTATAGCCGGTGAGATTTACAAGCTCCAGTGCTTTTCGCACTTTCCCTGAAATCTCTGATTTTTCAACCTTCCGGGCTTTCAAGCCAAAGGCAACGTTTTCGCCGACCGTCATGTGCGGGAAAAGCGCGTAGTTTTGGAAAACCATGCCAATGTTGCGCTGTTGCGGCTTCAGTCCGGCGACATCGTTGTCTCCGAAAAAAATCGTTCCGCCGCTCGGAGATTCAAACCCGGCAATCATGCGCAAAGTGGTGGTTTTGCCGCATCCGCTCGGCCCCAGGAGGCTAAAAAACTCCCCTTCTTCAACTTGAAATGAAATATCATCGACGGCGCGAACATCGCCGAATAATTTGGTGACTTTCTCTAGTCGAACGCTCGCCAAATCTATTTCTCCTGGCTGCGGATGTTTTCATCCCAGTGACGCATCCACTCTTCGCTTTTCTCCGCAAATATTTTCCAATCTACCGGCGTTACGTTGATTGGTTCACGCATCCATTCAGGGAGCTTTTCTTTAGGAATGTCCTTTCGGGACGGGATGCGATAATTCTCGACGGCTTGCCGAATCATCGACTCTTCGCTGGTCACGAATTCATAGAATTTCTTGGCAAGCTCCGGCGCTTTGGCGTTTGCAACAATGCCCATGCAATCCGTCACCACAACCGTCCCGCTTTTGGGGATAATGTAGCCGAAAGGATAGCCGTTGTCATTTTTTTGCAGCATCATATCCGGCATATTCCAAAGGGTGACCTCTCCCCCGCCCCGCGCCAACTTTTCGTACATCAGAGTGGGCATTGCGGCGTAGCTGGCAGTGTTGGCGTCGAGTTTTCTCAGCCACTCAAAGCCCTGCTCCGTATTCTTTTCGTCGCCGTAAAATCTCAAGATTTGTGAAATATAGATCGCGCGCATGGTGCCGCTGGCCATCGGGTTCCGGATCACAATGCGGTCTTTCCATTCCGGCTTGATCAAGTCGTCCCAATCCTGCGGCGCAGTCTCAAGAGTAAGTTTGTCCGTGTTATAACCGATCACTTCAGGCGTGAGAAAATTCCCGTACCAAAAATCGTTTGGGTCGTGATAAACTGCGTCAACTTGATCGGCCCAAGACGGGCGATACGCTTGCAACAAGCCTTCATCGACAGCTTGCATAAACAGCGGGGCCGGAGCTCCCCACCATAAACTTGCCTGCGGATTCGCCTTCTCACTACGAATACGGTCGAGCACTTCCTGCGAGCCCATGTCAACGACTTCAACGATGACGTTCGGGTTTTCAGCTTCAAATTTTTCGATAAATTTCTGAAACAGGTCTTCGCCGTGCGTGGTGTAGACGATCAAAGATTGCTGGGCGTCACCGCCGCAGCCATAGGCAAAAAAGAGGCTTGAGAGTGAAAGCCAAACCAGGATTTTCGAGAAGAATTTCATAACGATCTTTGTTTTGGTGAGAGCGGATTTTTGATTACATATTTTGACGACTTGCGTCGCCAGACATTCAATATTATATTTTGAAGCGGGCATAAAAAAAGCCGAGAACCAAGCTCGGCTTTATGATAAACGCTCCACACGCGACATTCAAACGAATCTCGACGTAGCAAAAATCGCTTTCAAATCAGTGTGATGAAATCTTGAAAATCTTTGAAGGCGGAGAAAATTGGTGGAGAAATTCTTTTGAGAGGGAAATCGTCGCCCCATCCGCATCGATTTCACGAAGACGATAGATCAAATTTCCCGGAGTCACAGGTCGATTGATATAACTGTACTTCACGGCTCCGCTGCGTGGTTGCGCCGGAATAAAACCAAGACTCTGAAAAATATCTTGCTCGGTCAGTTTTTCGATTTTGTATCCAAAAGTGTTAGCTGAGGCCTTTGCTTGCCAGTTCAAGATGACAGCGTTGTCATCAAGAGCAGACATGCGCAGTTCCAAAGCCGATCTGTTTTCAAGCCTATTGTCAGGCGCTTCGGTTTTGATGTCCACCGGTTTGATGGCCATCGCTGCGAACAGGAGTAAAATCGAAACTAAATATCTCACAAACTCTTGCCTATTTTGGTTCACTTCATGATTTCGGCAAACAGAGCGGGAATATATGATAAATCTGTAAAGACGCAAGCTTTTTGTCGTGAAAATGTAACAAACATTTCACATTCTAAAGCATTCCCGGCAATAGACTTTATTTATAGAGTCAGTGTACAGATAGTGCGGATGGCAAATGTTCAGAAATGATTCACTTCTATTGTCGAAGCGCTTTTTCTGAAGCCGCGGCTGACGAAATAACAGGTATAACTTCGAACTCAACCAAATCTTCCCACTTTTGCGTCCAGGCTTCGATGAGATGCAGTTCGTCGCAGCGCATGAGTTGAAAACACATCGTAAGATTCTCAGACGGCCAGCTATTGATGTACTCAAGTCCATTCGGCAGCATTCTTCCCATCTTCAGCGCGCGTTCATAAATTTCTCTGACGGCGCCTGGTTTAAACTTTTCGATTACCATGAATAACACAACTCATTCCTCATATTGCGATAGCTCGCCACCCTTCCCTGTGCCAAAGAATAGAGAAGGCGACTGTCCGCAGTGCGATTGTTGCCATACTGACTACAAATACGCCGGCAAGACTGTAGCCAAGGTAAACAGCGACCAACCAAGTTAGCGGTAAAGCCAGAATCCATTGCGTTCCCAAGGTCCAGACCATCACAATTTTTGTGGCGCCGGCTCCAATCAGCGCGAAGCTAATGATTCTCCCGAAAGCTTCCAGCCAAATGCTTGCCGCCAATATTCTGAGCGGCAGAATTGCAACGGCGACGGTTTCCGGATCGGGAATAAACAGGCTTATGATCTGGCCTGGAAAAATAAAGACGACTATGCTGAACAGGATCAATACTCCCGATCCTGTCTGTGCGACCTCCCACCCCCAATTTTTAGCGTCAAGCGGCTCCTTCCTGCCTAAGGCCTGGCCTACCAAAGTAATCGCCGTAACTCCCATGCCGTGCGCTGGCAGAATAGCGACTAACATGATGTTCAAGATCACATTATACGCGGCCAACTCCAGCGTGCCCAGTAAACTGACAATTGCAAAAACAGCCATAAGCCCGGCAAAAGACAACACATTGCGAATGCTTTCCGGCATAGAAATTTGGATCAGCGTCTTTACTCTTTTTTTGTCGGGCAGGCCTTTCAAGAAGCCGTTCTTTTTCGCGTGCTTTACACCAAGAAAAATATTCGCCACTGAAGCGGCGAAGGTTGCAATGGTCGTCCCTAAACCGGCGCCCAATGTTTCCAATCGCGGCAGTCCCAAGTTCCCAAAAATGAGCAAGTAGTTTGCGATTATGTTCACCGCCGTGGCAATCAAAACCGTCAGCAGGGAGAGTTTGGGCAAACTCACGCCGTTCCAATAAGCCATGAACGCGACATTGCAACCCACAAGCACCGTGGAAGGGATTCTGGGCGTTAAATAAGCGATCCCTTTTTGAATGACTTGCGGATCATCACTGACGGCGTGGAAAAGAGGCGGCAATGCAAAATACGCCACAAACGTGAGCACCAGCCCGGCGCCCATGGAAACAACCAACCCGGCGTTAAGATCAAGCCCGGCCAATTGCGGTTTGTCTTCACCAATGCGTCTGGCAACCAATGCTTGAACACCGGCATTGATCCCGAACAAAACCGAGATGACAAGTATAAACATGAAATTCCCCACGCCGACGCTAGCCAACGCAGCGTTTCCGAGCCGCCCGACCATCGCCGTATCGATGAGACTCATGATATTTTGAGCAAGCATGCTTCCGACGATAGGAAAAGACAGAGAAAGGATGGATTTCAAGCGGTTTTGGGGGATGAACAATGCCAGGCGCTCCTAAAAAATAATCGAAAATCAGATTTGTTTGGCAGATTCCTAACAAACCCGATTTTCGATAAAAAGCAAGGCGCACAGTTTTACCGCAGCAGAATCAATTTTCTGGTTTGAGAAAAGTCCCCGGCAGTCAATTTGTAGAAGTAAACACCGCTAGCTTGCCCGGTTGCGTTCCAGTCGACCTGATGATTCCCGGCTTCGCGTTTTCCGGCGATGAGGGTCGTCACTTTTTTCCCCAACATGTCATAAATTTCAATCGAAACATGCTCTTGTTGGGCAATAGAAAAAGGAATGGTCGTACTTGGATTGAACGGGTTTGGGTGGTTCTGTTCAAGACGGTAAGCAAGCGGGACAGCGGCAATTTCTTCTCCGATTGAAGTCGCCAAGCCGTTGGTTTGAATGCGGGCGCGAATGTTTAAATCACCGCCTGTTGCGCTTGTGCGTAGGGAGTTGTTGAAAAAATTACCGTTGTCTGAAAACCAGGAGCGCCCGGAGTTATCTCCCCAGCGATCATAAGCGTGCGCAAATTGCCTTCCGTCAATCTTAACGCTAACAAAAAAATCCTGATTAGCGCCTACGACCGCGCCGTCCCCGTCCAATGAAATGCTATGCCAGCCGCTGGTTTGCGCTTGACCTGACGCTGAAGCCAGCAAATCGACCGGCGCGCCGTTTTCCAAAGTGCGAAAGACTTTGAGTTCATAGGTGTTCGGGCTGTTTCTAAAACCAACGTCTACCACTTTCACGGTTCCGGCTTGCGCGCTGGTAAAAACCACGCCGCTCCACGAATCGACGTCTTGCTGCAATCCCCAGCCCCAGCCAGTGATCCCGTTTTCGTCGTAGGCCAGTCCATATCCCAGATTCTGGCGAACCTTGACGTCGGCTGTCATAACAGCGCCTGAGTTGCTAATGTTGCTAATTGCAACGCCAGTTTCAGCGCCGTCATAGTCCAGGCTATTGGGCGTTGATAAAGTTGAGAATTCCTGATTATTTTCGTTCCCCGGGAAAGGATCGCCGGAATCGCCGCGGTTCCTGTTGAAATCCAAATCTTGCTTTCCGTCCGCCGCTTCAATATCCAGCAGTTTGTGCGTTTCATCATCATTGACCTGGCCGAAAGACCAGCGCAGTCCGCCCCAACGCTGATTCTCGTCAACATGAAAAACGAGCAATCCCGCGCCGTTCAAAAACCTGTCGAAGCCTGTTTTTTGCCGGTTTTCGACCAAAAAATAGCGGCTGAATTCAAAACCGTCTTCCCACAGGACGTAGGCTTCAGGGTTCGTTTCCGCCTGATTTATTGTCAGGCCGTTGACGTCGCTCGTCAAAAAAGTTGGCGTAATCCACCCCATTTGTATTTTGCACCATGCGGACATGTGCGCGGGCGTTTCGGTTCGGCTGCCGTTTCCGCCCCATGATCCCGTCGCCATCAAACACCATTCACCGATTCCTTCAGAACTGTTAAAATCGGGCCCTTCCGTCTCGTCGGTTCGGTCATACAAATCGGGCAGCCCGAGCAAATGGCCGAACTCGTGCGCAAAAACGCCAATCGGGCGCATTTCGGTTCTGCCGGTGCCGCCGCCTGCCAGCTCCGGCGTTATCGCGAAAGCGTTTATTTTCACGAAACCGCCATTGGCGGACGCGTCGTTTGTCGTCAATTGATCGCCGCCTAAAGATCTCATATGCGGCCACAGGTTGTCGTTGCCTGGAAACCAGTCCGCGCCCGCGCCGGGATAAATAACCATCAAGCCATCGACAAAACCGTCGTCATCGCCGGAATTTGGAACGCCGTCCGGGCCGTCATTGTCGTACTGGCTAAAATCGACCGTGGGATCGGCTTTAGACGCAATCGCATGGACAAACCCGGCGCTGTTTTGCGGGAATGTTCCGCCGCGACCATTATTGGTTCCCTGTCTCTTATACACATCTGACGCTGCCGACGAGCTTCTTGGTGTA
>CAXHAT010000055.1:0-40975 GCA_964014485.1 uncultured Deferribacteres bacterium | reverse complement strand
GCAGGCATTTTTGCCATTTTTCGTTTTCGCCGACTTCAGCAACGGAAAAGTTGAACTTTTGACGAACCCGGCTCTTGATGCTTTGAATAGCCATGCGCTTGGCTTTTAAAGAACCGCAAGCCGGAAGAAACAATTCCAGTTGACAAACCGCTACCAACATGATCGCTCACCCGGAAGCTTAATTCAAAGAACGCTTAACTTCATTGACCTGGATGCATTCTATAATATCGCCGACGTGAACGTCGTTAAAATTTTCAACGCCAACGCCGCACTCGAAGCCGCTGGCAACTTCGCGAACATCATCCTTAAAGCGTCTCAGGGATGCTAATTTGCCTTCATAGATCAGCTTGTCGTCACGATAAACGCGCGACAAGTCTTTTCGGCGAATCTTTCCGGAAGTGACATAACAACCGGCGACCAAGCCAATTTTCGGCACCTTGAAAGTCTCTCGCACCTCAGCTGAGCCGGTAACTTCCTCGACCAATTCAGGCCGCAGCAGACCCTCAAGCGCCGCTTTCACATCGTTTACGGCATCGTAGATGACTTTATAAATTCGAATGTCGATGTCTTCTTGTTTTGCAATATCTCTTGCATTCCCAGAGACGCGAATGTTGAAGCCGATGATAATGGCTTCGGATGCGACGGCAAGCTTAACATCCGATTCTGAAACCCCGCCGACGCCCTTATGAATGACGTGGACGGAGACTTCGTCCGTAGATAATTTCATCAAGCTGTCAGCGACTGCTTCTATTGAACCGTCGACGTCGCCCTTGACAATAACCTTGAGTTCTTGAACCCCGCCTTGTGCAATTTGCTTGGAAATTTGATCGAGCGTTCTATGGCGCACCTGGCGAATCTCTTGCTCGCGGCGCAATTGCTGGCGTTTCAGGCTGATGTCCTTGGCTTCTTTTTCAGAAGGCATAACCACAAATGAATCCCCGGCTTGTGCGACTGCTGAGAATCCGACGACGCGTACTGGCGTTGAAGGAGGCGCTTTTTTAACACGTTTGCCTCTTTCATCAAACATAGCTCTCACACGACCGGAAGTTAAGCCGACAACAAACGGATCGCCGATCTTCAAAGTGCCTGACTGGACAAGTACAGTCGCTACCGGGCCTTTGCCACGATCCAATTCAGATTCTATAACAACGCCGCGCGACTTACGATTCGGATTCGCTTTAAGCTCCAGAAGGTCAGCTTCGAGAAGAACGGACTCTAAGAGTTTGTCGATATTATCGCCGTTTTTGGCCGAAACGTCAACGCTTTGATATTTTCCGCCCCAGCTTTCGACCATCAAGTCGTGTTGCGCGAGCTCTTGTTTAATTTTATCCGGGTTAACGCCCTGCTTATCGATTTTGTTGATAGCAACGACAATTGGAACTCCGGCGGCTTTCGCGTGACTAATAGCTTCCAGAGTTTGCTGTTGAACGCCGTCATCGGCGGCGACGATAAGTATAACAATATCAGTGACCTGAGCGCCGCGCGCCCGCATAGCGGTAAAAGCCTCGTGACCGGGCGTATCTAAAAAGCAGATTTCGCGACCGTCGACGTCGACTTCATAAGCGCCGATATGCTGTGTGATTCCACCAGCCTCGCCTTTAATAATATTACTGCGTCGAATGTAATCGAGAAGAGACGTCTTGCCGTGATCAACGTGCCCCATAATCGTGACCACGGGCGGGCGAGCTTCCAAGTCAGCTTCGTCATCTTTTTCCGCTTCAATGTCATCAAGAATAGCGCCGAATTCTTCTTCCTGTTCGACTTCAAAGCCAAATTCATCGGCCACAGTCTCAATAGCGTCCATGTCCAAGCGCTGATTGATCGAAACCATCATCCCGAGCTGCAAACACGTTCGCAATACATCTGAAGGCTCGACGTTCATCAATTTCGCCAGATCAGACGCCGAAATAAACTCGGATACTTTAATCGTGTTGCGTTCGTCAACCTCAAGACCGCCGCTTTCCGCAGACTTTCGTTTCCTGCGCTTTTTAGAACGGCCGCCGTCTTGAATGTTAGCCAAAGTCTGCTTGATTGAAGCGTCGATTTCCTGCTGGCTGATTCTTGGCTTTTTCTTGCGGCGTTTACGCTTTTTAGAATCAGTTTCGGGCTTTTCTTCTGCCAATGCGCCGTTTGTTTCGGCAACCGCTTTCTCTTCAACTGGTTTGCCCTTCGCCGATTTTTTGCCGCGCTTTTTCCGGGAAGGTTCTTTGTCACCAGGAGGCGCTGCTTGAGCTTCGGCGCCGACTTCAGGTTTGGGCGGTTTTGCGCCTGTTGTTTCCTTGTCGGCTGGACGCTGTTTTTTGTCAGCTTTCGATTCTGCGGCTTGAGCCGTTTGGTCTAAATGAGGCTGGTCTTCCAATGCCGGCGCCGACTCGGCTTTCTTGTGCGCAGGTTTGGATCGAAGTTGAGACGCCGCTTCGGCCTTGGCCTGGGCTTCTGCAATTTTTAGTACTTCTTGACGTGAGGGTTCTGAACGTTTTTTCCGCAACGGCGCGCGTACGATTTCCTGAGCAAGACGTATTCTTTCCTCAAGTTCTTGCTTTTTTCGCTCGTTTCGTTTCTCTTCTTCAGCCTTGCGGTCGCGCAGCCGTTTACGAAACTCAAATTCAATGTCTTTGGGAGCGCTGACAGAATCACTACTGTATTTTTTGCTCAATGCGTCATACATCTCTTCAGTTATCGGGCTCATGTGAGTCTTAACCGAAAAGTCGAGCTTTGTCAAATACGTAATGAGCATCTCGTTTGAGATGTTGAATTCTTTAGCGACTTGGAATACGCGTCGTTTTGCAGCCAATGGCGACCACCCTCTCATTAATTACTCTTTACTGCACTAGTTCTAATAGCTTTTCAGCGGTCTTTTCTCCGATCCCAGGCAAGGCTAACAAGCCATCCATTCCGAGTTCAGTAACGTCGTCCGCCGTATAAACGCCGTTGAGTTCGAGTTTCTGAACGATTGATGGCTTAACGCCTTCGAGATCAGCGATTTTAACTTCGTCTTCACGCGCTTTTTCCACCATCGCGCGATATTCCGACTCTTTGATGATCTCGACATTGAAGCCGGTCAATCTGCTGGTCAGTCTTCTGTTTAGGCCGCCTTTGCCTATCGCGATGGATACTTCGCTGTCCATAACTACAGCGACAGCGCTTTCCGCTTCTCTGTTGATAATAACCCGAACCGGCTTCGCAGGACTTAATGCGCGCGTGATATAAATCTCAGGTTCACTGCTGAAAGGTATAATGTCGATTTTTTCGTTATTCAGCTCTTTGCTGACCGCCTGAATGCGAATGCCTTTCATTCCAACGCAGGCTCCGACCGGGTCAACTCTTTTGTCATTAGAATAAACCGAAATTTTTGCTCTTTCGCCGGGTTGTCTGGCAACGCCTTTGATCTCAATAACGCCGTCATATATCTCGGGCACCTCAAGCTCAAACAGTCGGATAAGAAATTGGGGATCGGCGCGCGATACAATGATTTCGGGCCCGCGCATGTTTCTGCGCACTTCTTTAACAATCGCCCGAATATGATCGCCTCGGCGGTATCTCTCGCTTTCAATGCGCTCGCTTCGAGGAAGCACGACTTCGGTGCGTTCAATGTTCAAGTAGAGATTGTCTCTGCTTATCTGGCGAATATCGCCCATGATGATTTCTCCAACACGGTTTTTGAATTCATCATAAACGACTTCTTTTTCAGCGTCTCGAATGCGCTGGTTGAGATTTTGTTTGGCCGAGATAATCGACCTTCTGCCGAAATCAGCGGGATCTAAAATTTCAATGAAGTCGTCGCCAATCTCGAGAGAAGGCTCGACTTTCCTTGCTGTTTCGAGGTCAATCTCTCGGGAGACGTCTTCCACCTCTTCGACGATAATTTTGTTTTGGTAAATCTCGATTTCGCCTTTATCCAAATTGATAAAAATATCGAAATTATCGGCGTGACCGTACTGCTTTTTTATCATCGAAATGACAATGTTTTCAATGATTTCGGTCAGCTCGTCTCTTTCGAGACTTTTTTCTCTTACAATTTGGGAGAAAGCTTCGGCGATTTCTGCATTCATACGAAAAAAGACCTCCAAAGGAAGGGGAGAAGCAAGAGCGTTTGCTCGTGTTTAAAATTTAATTGGCAAGCTGGTCGCGCCGTTGCGTCATGACCATGCGATTTGTATGACCGCCTTTTTGATAGAATCGATTGCGAAGGTTTTTTGCGCCCCGGTTTTGAGTGTTCGAATAGTGACAAATTTATCATCAACCTCGATGATTTCACCAATATCTTTGACCGTTTTATTGTCGTCGTCAGGAGTTGTATGTATTTTGACTCTTCTGCCAATATTTCTCCGGAAATCCTGATGCGTCTTCAACGGGCGATCCAGCCCGGGAGAAGACACCTCGATACGATAATGTCCGCGAATAATATCTTCTATTTCAAGAAGGTCGCTAATCTCGCGTGTAAGTCTTGTACACTGGTCAATTTGAATACCAGTTTCAGTATCCGCAAAAACCCGGATAATCAGGTTGCCGGGGCTGCCTTTAACGTCAAGCTCGATCAGAATTGCGTTGTCTTGTTCAAGGACGGGCAAGATCAAGTTTTTCAGGCGAGATGAGAGAGCCTCGTTTGCCATTGCTCACACTCAAGTTATGGGCAATAAAAAAGTGGGCTTAAGTGGCCCACTTCAGTCGATCATAATAAAGAAAGAATTGTTTAATTGCAAGAATTTTTATATCGCGCGCAAGCGGCTTTACAGAAAGTTAACCTTTCAATTCTGCAAGGCTAACTTGCGCCGTTGAAGCCGGCGCTGTATTGGGGAAATCGTTTATGATTTGGTTCAATACTCTCTTGGCGTCATCTATTTGATTCGCTAGCTCGTAGCAACGGGCTGCGTCAAGGAGAATGTCGGACGCTTTAAAGTTGCCGTCTTCTGCGGCTGCTTCATAAGCCACTGCGGCTTCTTGGTAATTGCCTTGTTGGTCATGGCAGCTTGCGAGCCCGAGGCGAGCTGCCAGGGAAAGTACGGCGTCATCACTCGATTTTTCCAAAGATCTGTTAAAATATTCGGCGGCTTCATTGTATTGCTCTTGCGCCAAAAAGGACTTGGCGAGCAAAATCGTTCCCAAAGCGCCGCTGCGCGTATCGCCGTGTTCCGCGACCAAGGGCCCTAGTACGCTGCTGGCCGCTGCGTAGTTAGCGGAAGCAAAGTGCGTTTTGGCTTCTGCTAGTTTGCTTGCTGCAACCCTTTCGCTTTCCTCGGACGAAGTCTTGATGTAGAGGGAAAGGGCGACTACTGCGACTATAGCTATAACAGCGATTCCAAGCCAGTTTTTATATTCTTCTAAAAAGCTTTGCGCCTTGAAATAGAAGGTTACAAATTTATCTTCTTTGATTTCTTTTCGAGCCGTCAAGCTCTTTCTTGGTTTCAACATGACCTAACCTTGTCTCTCTGCCTGTAAAATCAAAAATTGCGCAAAAAATAAAGACTGCTAATGTAATTCTCCTTGCCCTCTAAAGCAAGGTTTTTTATCGACGTCCGACCTTGTTCCTGATCATAAAAGCGCAAGTCATTTTCATTTTTGTAGGTCAACCACGAAATTGTTTTTGCACGTCCTGCGAATCATTCTCTCCCAATTAATTTGGATTCTTCGAATATCTCACAACGCGAAAAGTCGTTTCAGGTTCACGAACGCACGGAACAGAGTGAGAAATTGGACAAAAATCAGCTTGAATTGACGAACTATTCGTAACATCTGACGAATGGCATAATGATTGAAAACGGCCACGCACCGGCTGTCTATATGCGCGATGATATTGGCTCGAATTGATTCCGAAATGGAGAAGGGAAAAGCCTCGTTTGATTCGTAGAATTAACTGTACAGCTTCGGTAGCATCATCGAATGACAACAAGAAAGGAGTTTGACAATGACATTTGGGCGAAAAGGAATTTTCGTGGTTTTTTCCTTATTATTAACATGTTCAGCGCTCTGGGCGCAAAAGGTTTCATCGGTGCTTACGCTGAAAGACGGGGACACGAAAGATCAAGATGACATGTGTTTTTGGGTGCATCCATCGAACCCGGAACAAAGCACGATTATCGCTTCCGATAAAGAAGCCAACATCGTTTTTGTGTATGATCTCGACGGCAATACAGTGCAAGCGCTTTCCGTACCGGGAAAGCCGGGAAACATCGATATTAGATACGGTTTTCCTCTGAGCGGAAATCTGATAGACGTTGTGATTTATAATGATCGTACAAACAACAAAATAGCAATTTACGAAGTTGACGCAGCGACTCGCCAGCTTAGCCGAGTTGACAACGGCGCGATCAACGCCGGGGCGAATTACGGAACTTGCGCGTACAAAAGTCCCGTTACCGGAAAATTCTACGCCTTTACAACTGCAAAAGACGGCAGTTTGAAGCAGTTCGAATTGTTCGAAGAAAACGGGGAAATAGCCGGGCGAGAAGTCAGAAGTTTCAAATTAAAGTCGCAAACTGAAGGCTGCGCCTGCGATGACGAAACCGCACAAGCTTACTTCGGCGAAGAAGAAAACGGCATTTGGAAAATTGGCGCCGAACCGGGCGACGGAACTTCGCCGAACATGATTGCTGAAGCTGGTGACGGCACGGGGCTGGAAGCGGACGTAGAAGGATTGTCGATTTACTATGCGGCCAACGGCGAAGGCTATATTATCGCTTCGAGTCAGGGAGCGGATAAATTTACCATATTGGAACGCAAAGCGCCTCACAAGGCCGTGGGTGAATTCGAAGTCGAGAAAGCCGGTAAAACAGACGGCGTCGATGTGATCAACGTGCCGCTTGGCGGGAGATTTTCGAAAGGCTTGTTTGCGTATCATAACGGTAGCAAGGAACCCTATGGCGTAGGCATTGCGAAGTGGGAAGATATCGCCAGTGAAGTTGGCGGCCTGATGATCGATACGGAATATTGGGACCCAAGACGCGGCGCGGTCAGCACCTCCGTGGCTGATGAACAACCGGCGATTCCCTCGACGCTAACCTTACTCCAAAACTATCCCAACCCCTTCAATCCTTCCACCGTCATACCTTTTCGTTTGGACAAAGGCCGCGAAATAAGTCTCACAGTTACTGACCTTCTCGGTCGAACGGTGCGCGTGCTTGCAGATGGACGCTTTGAAGCCGGGAGCCATACGCTAAAATGGGACGGTCGCAACGACTTCGGCGAGCAGGTTCCGGCAGGACTCTATATCTACAAATTGCAGGGCGAAGGCGTGTCTTTTGCGAAAAAACTGACGTTGCTAAAATAGCGATCCTATTCCCGAAGAAAAAAGCGGGAGCGTGTGGGAATCGAACCCACCTATCGTCGGGACAACCGACGACACAACGGTTTTGAAGACCGCGGAGGCCACCAGGCGCCCATGCGCTCCCGAAAATGAATGCTGAAAATAGAAAACTTGCGTTGATAGGCAAGAAAATTAAACTGGAGTTTTGAAACCAAGCGCTCGTAATACATGTGCGAATTTACGTTGCGTTTTTGACAATCTGACTTCAAAATTTTCAAATTCGCGACGCAGTGCATAATTCTTCCGCAACGTTTCGAAATGTCCGGAAATTCCGCCGCCCTTCGTGATTCCGCTCTTCAATTGATAATTGTCTTTCAAAATTGGATTGGCTTTTCCTGTGATCTCGGAAAGAAACGTTTCGAGCTTATTGCAATTTGCCGCCGGGAAGATTTTGCACGATTGCCGCGCGGGCAGCGGAGCCCACCCGGATTGTGTCGCAAAATGTTTTTCGAGAGCCTTGACGAGCATCCGGGCGCCGTTCACCTTACCTTCAAAAGTATAGCCTGCGATATGCGGGGTCGCGACAAAAGTCTGCTCCAAAAGCGCCGGCGAAATTTCCGGCTCATTTTCCCACACATCCAAAATTAGCGTGGCTTCAGGGGCGCCTTTTTTCCACGAAAGCAATGCTTGATTGTCGATCACTGGCCCACGAGACGTATTGATCAGCGCAATAGTCTTCGAGAGCTTTTTCAAGCGGGCGTCATCAAAAAGATGTACGGTCTTGCCCATGCCTTCCTTAATCAGGGGAACGTGCAACGTCACGAAATCCGCCTGCATTAACGCATCTAAATCTCTAAACACAGCGTCGCCGGTTTTTCGCTGCAACGGCGGATCATTGAGCAGCGTTTTCATGCCCAGCGCTCGCGCCAGTTGATCGACGCGTTTCCCAATATTGCCGACCCCGACAATCCCCAGGCTGCTTTTTTCAAGCGAAATGTTTTTGCAAGCTGCAACATGCAAAATTGCCGTGATTATATACTCCGCGACGGCGTTTGCGTTACACCCGGCGGCGTTTGTGAATGCAATGCCGTTTCGGATCAAATATTCTTGATCCAGATGATCCACTCCGATAGTCGCCGTACCGACAAACTGAACTGGCGTTCCTGCCAAAAGTGAAGCGTCCACGCGCGTCACCGAGCGCACCAATAAGACGTCAATTTTCTTCAAGCTTTCGCGAGTGATAGTGCGCCCGGGCAACGTTTTGACCTCGCCGAAAGCAGAAAACGCTTCCTTGGCGAAAATGATATTTTCGTCTGCAACAATTCGCATCAATGATTTGTGGTTTGTTGAATGACTTCAAACAAGTTTCGCCTCCGGTCGGCGCGTAGCGTTTTGTATTGAGAATTTCCACGCACATATTGCGTTTTTTCTGAAAAAATGTGGCTATTATGATTTCGCACTTTCGCTCTAAGTACGGCAATTATCTCGTTGAATTTCTCGCCATTATTTTTGGCGTACTCGTCGGCTTTGCGCTGAATAGCTGGCGAGAAGATAAAAGCGACAAAAAGCAAGAGCGCTTTTACCTTCAGGAATTGTCGGCGAACCTCGCCGCGGACAACAATCGGCTGCAAATTGTCATTCAAAATCAGCAAGAAATTCTCGAAACGCTGGACATTCTGCTGACCATCATGCCGGAAGCGACGGAAAGCCAAAAGGCGCGTATCGATTCGCTGTTCTTGATTTCACGCAACAATGAAACGTTTTTCCCGACGGTCGGCGCCTACAAAGCAATGGTGTCAGAAGGCGCCCTAAAACTTGTTTCGAACAAGGAACTGCTGACTTCAATCGTGGAGTTGTACGAATTTTACTACGTTCGAATCAACTATCTCGGAACGGTGTTGGACGGCGTAGTTGAGAAAATTACCTGGGAGCGGCGAAAGTTTTACTCTTTGCACAAGAGCGCATTTCTTTCCATGAACGCCGTCCGTGACCCTGAAGTCGCCGCCATGTTGGATCAGCGCTTTGGCTTCATCGGATTGTACCTGAGCCACGCCGAAAGAACCTTCCGACAAATCGGACGCGTGCAAGAAGCACTTGCCGAAGAGCGCTCAAAGTTAGAGAAATTATGAGCTTAACCCAGTAAAAAATGTTAGCTGACGTTCTTCGACTCTTCTTCGCATTGTCTTGTTTCTTGATTTCATTACTCGCGGTTTTTAAGGCGCCGACCAACACGCTCTGGCTATTATCTATCGCCGTGACGGAATATGGCCATTTGGTTTTTTGGACGCCTTTGCTTGCAGTTTTGCCAACAGAAAAGCGAGGAAATTGGGGGCGCGCTACCATTGCGTTTGCTGCGCTCGCTTCCCTTCTTTTTCTGTCACCGCTCATGCGTGCGCTTCCGCTGGCGGTGAATTTAACCAGCGATTTAGAAAACGCATTTGGGGAAAACAGATTGACGCCCGAGAAATTGGCCGGGCTTGGGAGATCGGCCCCGATAAGCGCCTTTGATCTTTTTGGATTCGTCGATACGCCCGAAATTTCTTTCCAGACAATTCCTTTTGATTCTGCTGACGGACAAATTTTAACTTTCGACCTCTACTCTCCCCAAAATCAGACGCAGCCTGCGCCTTGCGTTCTCGTTATTCACGGCGGGGCGTGGCGCGGAGGAAACAGTCAGCAGTTGCCTGAGCTTAACCGCTACCTGGCCGGACAAGGTTATGTCGTCGCGTCAATTTCATACCGGCTTGCTCCGCGATGGCAATTCCCGGCTCAAATTGATGACGTCGAATCGGCGTTTAGAAAACTCAAATCGAATGCAGCACAGTACGACATAGATTCGACAAAATTTGTCTTCATCGGAGGCTCGGCCGGAGGGCATCTTGCCATGCTTGCCGGATATACTTTTGACGATCCTGCAATTCGCGGCGTGGTTTCATTTTACGGCCCCGCCGACTTGCATTTTGGCTATGCAAATCCAGCGAACCCTGCTGTGATTAATACACACGAAGTTTTGGAAAATTTTCTTGGCGGTAGCCCGAGAGAGGTATTCGAAACATACGAGGCTGCTTCACCAATAAAACACGTTGGCCACAAAACCCCGCCGACTTTGCTTTTGCACGGCGGCCGTGACGAATTGGTTTCGTTCCGACAATCTGGAAGGTTGGGCGCAGTTTTGAAAGATGCAGGAACGCCGCATCTTTATCTGGCCATGCCGTGGGCGACGCATGGGTTTGATTTTAAATTGAGCGGCCCTGGAGGGCAGTTGAGCACTTTCGCCGTTGAGTACTTTCTAACGGCTGTTTTCAACTAAAAGTCTATTCGAAAACTTTGGAGTCAAACGCTTCAGCGTTTGTTTGCACATCGCTGTGAAGGCGATGATGAATCGCACTTCATAAAAAATCATTCTCAAGATGGACGCAAGTTCAAAAAAATCAATACACCCGACAAGGAAGAGTGGAAGCTTTCAGAAAATGTCTGGAAAGACATCGGCGTGAATTTGATCCGTCCGTTCAGTTTTGATCGGAGAACCCGGCTGGCTGAGATTGGATTTGAAATTTTGAGCGTTAGCTTTCTGACTTGAACCAGATTTTCAATGCAAACAGTACCGAGGTCATCATGAATTTTAGGTTTTTTCGATTTTTGTTCATCGTCGCGCTTTTGCAAACGCCGTTATTTGCTCAAGGCCTGCCTGTCGCCAAACCGGAATCGGTCGGCATGTCGAGCGAGCGGCTAAAGCGCATCGAACCGCTCATTCAGAAATACGTTGACGACGGCAAGTTGGCGGGCGTTGTCTCGCTTGTCGCACGCAAAGGAAAAGTCGTTCATTTTGCAAAATTCGGAAAAGCGGACCTTGAGACGAACCGTGAGATGCAGCTCGACACGATTTTTCGCATTTATTCAATGAGCAAGCCGATCACCAGCGTTGCGGTGATGATGCTTTATGAAGAAGGCCGCTTTCTGCTCGATGACCCGGTTTCAAAGTACCTGCCCGAGTTCAAGCAAACCCAGGTTTTTGCCGACACGAGCAACGGCGAAGTTCGCACCAAGCCGCAAAAAAGAGAATTTACCGTTCGCCAACTTCTAAGTCACACAGCCGGATTGACCTATGGTTTTTTTTCGAACACGGTCGTCGATTCACTCTACCGAGAAAATCATGTATTGAGCGGAGAAGTGACTTTGGCTGACTTCACCAAGAAACTTGCCGAGATTCCGTTGCTCATGCAGCCTGGCGAAGCGTGGTATTACAGCGTGGCCACCGATGTTTTGGGCCGATTTGTTGAAGCAGTCTCCGGGCAAACCTTTGATCAGTTTCTGCAAGAGCGCATTTTCGAACCGCTGCAAATGAGCGACGCCGGATTTTTTGTACCGAAAGACAAACACGCGCGCCTAGCGTCAATGTACGAGCTGAACAAGGATGGCAAACTCGCAGTCTCCGAAATGGACGGCAAAGGCGCAGCTTTTCAGAGTAAGCCGACCGGCTTTTCCGGCGGCGGCGGCATGGTGGCGACGACCAGCGACTACTTGCGGTTTTCCCAAATGCTGCTAAACGGCGGCGAGCTTGACGGCGCTCGGATTTTGGGGCGCAAAACAGTCGAGCTTATGACGATGAACCATCTTCCGGGAAAATTATTAAACGGTTTTTCCAGCGGAAGAAATCATGCTGGTTTTGGGCTTGGTTTTCGCGTCGTCGTCGATCCGGCGCAGACGCAAATTGTTGGTTCAAATGGCGAATACTCCTGGAGCGGTATGGCAAACACCTACTTTTGGATCGATCCCGAAGAAGAACTTATCGGTCTTTTAATGATGCAGTTTTTGCCGTTTGGCTATTACAAGATACGGCAGGAGTTTCAGGTTTTAACATACCAGGCAATCGTTGACTGACGACCTTAATTTTTCCTGAAGGATGGACAATGCGATTTTTTTGCAAAAGGCGTATCGCGTTCGGGGCTGTGTTGGCCGCTTACTTTTTGGCAAGCGCGGCCTTCGCCGAAAGCAAATCAGAAAGAATCGATTCGCTGATGACGGCTTATCACAAGAACGGCGGATTCAACGGTGCAATTTTAGTCGCGGAGAAAGGAGAAGTCGTTTTTCGCGGCGGCTTTGGCGACGCCAACATGGAGTGGGGCGTCCCGAACACGGCGGATACGAAATTCCGCCTCGCTTCGATAACAAAACAATTCACCTCGATGCTGATTATGCAACTTGTTGAAAAAGGAAAACTTTCGCTCGACGGCAAGCTTGCGGATTATCTTGACTATTACCGCAAAGACGTTGGGGAGAAGGTGACGATCAGGCAATTGCTCAATCACACCTCTGGAATCCCGAGTTACACAGGCTCCGCTGACTTTATGCAAAACAAAGTGCGCGATCCTTACGCGCCCGAAGAATTTGTGAAGAAATATTGCAGCGACGATCTGGAGTTTGAGCCAGGCTCAAAATTCAAGTACAACAATTCCGGCTATTTTGTTTTGGGGGCGATAATCGAAACGGTCACCGGCGGGAAATATGAAGATGCTTTGCGTGAAATGATTTTTGAGCCTTTGGGAATGAAAAATAGCGGCTATGACCACCATGGACGTTTGACGGCGCGCCGAGCTTCCGGCTACCATCGCAACCAGCAAGGCGAATTTATCAACGCGCCCTATCTGGACATGTCGATTCCCTACGCCGCCGGATCGCTCTATTCGACAGTGGAAGATTTGTATTTGTGGGACCAAGCGCTCTACACGGAGAAACTGATTTCCGAAGCAAGCAAAAGAGAAATGTTTACGCCGGAGTTAAGCAACTACGCGTTCGGCTGGGGCGTGCGTAAAATGCCTTCGCCAAACGGCGGCTCGGACAGCTTGAAAGTCACGGCGCATTCCGGCGGCATTTTTGGATTTAACACGATCATTTTCCGCTTTGTGGAGGAGCGTCATTTGATTGTTATGCTGCGCAACGCTCCCGGAGCTAAAGTCGCTCTCGCTAATTTCGCCAATCGATCACACTAATTCAGTGATTTGCGAATGTTCACTATATGAAAAAAAGTTCGTATTTTGAAAAGTCGCTTCCGCCAAATCCACAAAAAAAGCCCGATTTCGCGATGAAATCCGGCTTTTTTGCATTCCAAGACCTTGCAAATCGTCAAGGAAATTGTCTCACCCAAACTCTTTGCGTTCCGTCCGCTGTTTTGCCGTTGGCAAACCCAACCGTCAAGCCGTCATTGTGAAACGACAACACGTAAGGATCAAGCCAAGCTCGCGTGTTGCCGATCTGAATCTTGTTTGCGTCCTGCGAATACAATCGACAAAATATCCGCACTTGCGTCGCTCCGCTCGTTGGTGTAATCGAAGTGAATACAGGACTTGGCGTTCGCGTCTCGTCCTGACTGTAGAGAAAATCCTGCGACGAAGTCCAGGCGTTTGTGTGATTGTCTCGCACATAGATCGAATCGCCCTGAAACGCCTGGAAGTAAAAGGCTTTCGTCATCATCGCCGTGTCGCCGAGCGAAAGCACAAAGTTATCGACAATGAAAGCGTTCTCCGAATTCGGAAACAGATAAATCCCTGAGCCTTCCGAGTTGCCTGTATTGTTGTTGCGATTCGGATTGACGACTAAATTGTCTTTGATCAGTCGCGGATAAACGCCTTGATTGTAAATGCCAACGCTGCCTGGATTATATATCTTGTTTCCCGTCGCCTCGATATACTGCATTCCGGTTGAAAACGTCATCCCCGCTTCCTTCGGACTGTAAATTTCATTCTCCCGAAAAAAAGCGTTCACCAACAACGTATTGACAAAAGGCGCATCCGTCCAGGAAGCGCCGGAAGAATCCCCCCATACTTTATTGCCTTCCACGAAAAGCGAATCCACCGTATGAAAAAAGCCGCTGCGATCATTATGGTGAAAGTCGTTTTCAGTGATGAAGATCGTCCGCATCGTATCTGTGACCGTCGCTGCATTCTGTGTGATCACATAGACCGCATCCCCGTGAATTCGCCAGAAATCATTATCGTGTAACGTGACGTTTTTATACGTGAAGTCTGTCGCCGTCGCGCCTTGCAATAGATAAACGCCTTTCTTGAGTGAGTCAAAATAACAGTTTTTGACCTTGATATTGTGAATACCGTTCACGCCAAAACGATTGTCCGTTGGCGATTGCGCCACAAAAGGCGCGTTGTAGATGAATACGCCCTGACCAGCCGCACGCTCAAAGCGGCAATTGTCAATCGTTATGTCCCGCCCAACGACGATTTCCAATAACTCTTGTGCGTCCGCCGTGCCGCCTTCCGAATTATCATAATCGCCGTGATACCAGGAATCCTTGATCGTCACGTCGTCGCAGTACTGCCACCAGTTGCCGTAAGTGTGACCGTTGATGTTCTCAATATGAACGTTCTGATAATGCACGCTGCGCGACTGCGTGACGGTGATCGGATTCATATTTCCATGCTCGCCCGGCGAAATGCGATGCTGGCTGTCTAACCTGAAATTCATTAATATGGAGCCGTCCGCCTGCCAGACGTTAAGTTGCGCGCCAAGCCCGAACGGATCGGTTGCAGGCCAGTCTTTATGCCAATTGCCGTTGAATGAATCCGCGCGCAGAAAGCCGGAAATCTGCGGCGCAAGCCCGATTACGCCGGAACGATCCCAGTCGATATTGATACGGTTTCGAATCTCGTAAGTACGCGGCACAAATAAAACGCCTTCGTCTTTTGAGCGTGCAATCGAGCAGATTTCCGCGATTTTGAGCGAATTCCAATCCGCCGACGAGTCAGGGTGACAACCGTAAAATTCAAGATTATAAAGCGTCTCGCCGCCAAAGCCGAGCATCTGAAACGTCGCCTTTGCCGCATTATTGATATGCTCCCAGCGCACGCCGTTGACGGTATTGCCGATTTTCAACTCCAGTTCGCTCGATGCGTTTTCCGTTAAAGTCACTTCGTCGGCAAAGTTGTTAATCGTGCCCCCCGTTCCGGCGTTGGCAACGATCCACGTTTGCAATCCTGCGGAAAGGTCTCCCAAGACGATGGTCGCCGGTTGGATTTTATCGCTCGTGACCGCATCCGTGTTGATCTTGCTGTTGGTGATTGCATCGTCGGCAATTCCGTCGCCTAAAACCTGATTGCCAACGGAAATGCGATCAAAAAATCCGTCTCTGTTTTGGCCGTCAATAATCACGCTGTTCGCCGATAGCGTCGGGATCACGGAAAACGTAGAATTTACGGTTAGATTCTCAACAGTCGCCGTTTGCAGCGCCGCCGTTTTGCCGCCCGCGCCTTGCGTCAGCGCTTCAAAGCTAACCGTATCCGCATCGACTTTTGCGTCGGTGATTTTGACCGTACCGACTCCCACGTCGAGCGCCCGAACCTTCACAGAATCAAAGTGCGCATAAGCGCCGGACGCTTCCAGGTGATACGTCACTTCCAGCGTATCGACCTTGATTGAGTCGGATTCAATATTACTAAAGTCCGCATCCAGATTCAAAGGAGAGCCGTTTTGCGAGATTTTACGCACGTCGAGCGAGTCCGCGTCCAAATAGCTAAACCAACCGGCAGAGAAGCGTAAATATTGTCTGCCAATAACCGACAAGTAATCAAACGGCAGCAGAATGCGCACGGACAAGGCTTCCGTGTCAAAAAGCACGTTTTCGCCGCTCAAGGGCGTAATGAAGCGCATCCCCGTACGCTCAAAATACCCCGCCCCGAAAGGCAAAATAGACGTGCCGACAAAAGCGTTGCCCGTCGCTGGAAAAACCTGGTTCAACTTCGCGCCGATTCCGCCGTCGCCAATAACAACGTCGCCATTCAATTGCAGCGCCTCGAAGCGTCCGGCATAAACCGTTTCGCCGAACACGCCCGAAAACGGATTAAAGCGAAGTCCAACGTTTGCGCCATATCCGACCGGCGCAAGTGACTTCAGACCAAGCTGATCCGGTGCATGAATCCTGGTATTCTGCCCGAAAACCACGCCGAAGCCCAGCAATAAATAGCCAATTAAGAATCGTGTTTTCATTTGCCGATCCTCACGCCGGAAACCTTCGAAATAACCCCGATCACTTCACCATTCACCCCGGAATTCCGTAGCGGCGAAGATGCGCCCAATTCATAAGTGAAGTCGGGCGACCCGGAAAGCGTCAGTTGCATATTCGTCTCATTGTACATCTGCTCAACGACCGGACTCAAGCCCCCGGAGATACCAGTCAGCCCAGTCGTATCCGCCTGAAAAAAACGTGAGTTTCTCACTTCGATGATGTTCGGTTGATAGCCGTCGTTCGGCACCAGCGTTCGGGTATTGTCATACCCCCAAATGACTGAGTTGATAAACTTCAAAATCTTATTCCCGGCATTGACGACCGCCATCATACTCGTACCCGCAGCCCCAGTCGTTCGAATCGTGCTGTTGTAAACCCTAATCGCCGAAGCGCGAATCACGTAAAGATTCTGTAAATCGGCTACGATCAGGCAGTCATAAGCGGCAAAAGCGTCTGTCGTTCCCGTGCCCGTTCCGCAGTCGAAAGGCCTGCCCGCACTATGCAGGTTCACCGAGCGCAGCGTCGCGGTACAGTAGCGGATCGCTTCGCCCGTGCTCGAAATATCAATGTTCTCGATTTGAATAAAACTATTGTTGGCCAGCAGCGTACCGTGAAAAATGTCGTTACCCCCGGAGATCGAAACCCGCTCAAGATTCTCCTCGCGCCCAATAAAACGCATCGGGCGGCTGATCGAGCCTTTTCCGGTTACGTCCACCGTGATCGCGGCATAAGTTGACGGCCAAATATGGATTTGATTCGGTTCCGGCGCGTGCGCGACCGCTTCGGCAATCGTCTTGTAGGCCGTCGTCCGCGTCAAACCGTCGCCGCTTGCGGAAACTTCACCGTCCACATGCACGACAACGTCCTGCGCGCTAAGGTTCTGAAGCAAGAAAACCAGTAAAATCGTGAGGCAAATTCTGAGATGCTGCATTAGTTTTCCTCCAAAATCAAAAGGTCAAAAGTAACCGTGTCGCCTTGTCCGAGAAAATAAGGCTTGATCACGACTTGCGCCGTCGAGAGCGAAGCGACGTAGCCGGGCCAAGCGCTTTTATTGGTGATCAACGCCTTCGGATTCGCCAGACCGTAAATTGTTAAGTCAATCACCAGACTGTCGGCGCTGACCTGAAAACTCTGATCTTCCAACAGCGCGCCCTTGAATTTCTGAATTGAAACCGCATCGGCGGCGATCTTGACGCTTGTCACAGCGTTATTCGCCAGCTTTGCCGTGCTCAGACCGCCGTCTTTCACCCGTAAAGTGTCGTTGTTGAGTTCAACCGTCTGATCGTCCACGTCGTTGCCGAACTTGACTCCGCGCGCCTGCATCGTATCCGCCAGCGCATCCACCGCCGCGCCGGTCATGTGGCCGTTGCCGTCAAAATGATCCACCACAATCGTCACCTTGTTCGCGCCGATCCACACGTCCGATTTGAACAGGGAACCGTTGACCCAAACGTCGTATTCGCCGTTGGCGACCGCCGCGTGGAAGTACACGCCCGGCGTGCTCGCCGATTCGCTGAGATCGTAAATCTTGCTTGCGCCCTGGTAGAGGTCAACATCGCGCCCGGAGACCAGTTTATTGGTCACGGAAGAGCGCAATTTAATCTCGTAGCGCGACGTTTCCTGCGCCAAGAGCGGCGCGGCCAACGCCAAAAATATCAGAATGAGCTTTTTCATATCGACTCCTTATATATTAGAAGGCCAGCCACCAAACCGCCCAGCCAATGATTCCGCCGAGCGCATCGATGAGCAAATCGTGCCACGTATCGAGCTTCAAAAGATTGCGCCATCCGAAAACGTCCGCCTGCACCAATTCGACCGTGAGCAGGACGTAAATCGCTGGCCAAATCATTTTGTGCAGCGCCAGAGACAAAAAGACCAGGCCAACGCCCAAAACAAAATGCTGCCAAGTGCCGTTTATTTTCCGCCCAACAAACACGATCTTCCTCCGTTCTCCGCTATTCAATAAAGACATCACCGTTTTCCAAAATCAGGTCTTCGGTGAGCGGATTATACGCCGTCAACGGATCGACTACGTCAGCAGGCAGCGCCGGAATGAGTTCCGTGCCGATCAGCGCCACGTTTCCGGCGTGGCCAAGCTCGGCCATGCCGTCCGACCACTCGCTTTCAAACTCGTCGTCCCAGCGTACGAAGTAACTCATTTGCGCGTCCATGTGCGGGAAAAACAGCACGTCGCGAGCGCGTGAAAGCGTGCGCCGTCTGAGTGTTTCTTGCGCCGCCGTCAAGCGCTGGTAAAACGCCTGGTAAAAGTAGCGATAGCCGGTCACATAGGTGCGCAATGCGCCGTTCAAAAGCTCGTTTTGCGCCTGAAACACCTCCCGGAAGCCTTCCGAAGCCTCGCCGCGCGGCGCAAGCGGCAATTCGTATTCGTCGAAGATTTCGCGGAAGCGAAAATTGTCCAACCGGATCGCGCCCTCGCCTGCAACGCCCTCAACTCTGGCGGTTGGACTGACGACGTAAACCACGTTTTGCCCGGTCGCGTCCGCTGGAACGACGATCTCATGCACGAACTGCCGCCAAGCGGGATCTAGCGTTTCGTCCTTGTTCAAGTCCGGCGTGTTGGAGAAGTTCGGAACCGTGACGTGCATCATCTGGTCGCCTTCGTCCGCGTCGTTGCGGGCGTACCACAAGGCGATAAACTTGCGCTGTTTTACGTCCGCGCCGGTCTCGACCGTGATTTGCACGCTTTCGCTCGAATCAGGGTTATCGTCTTCGATTTTGAGCACGTAATCGCCGAACGGGGCCGCATTGTCCTGCACCCGCGTTCCCGCGCCGCCGACCACGCCGGTCAAATCTTCCTCAAAGCCGACGTTCGGACTCAACTCCGGCCCCAACAAAAGAAAACGCGGATTCTCAACCCCGCCGACCACGTTGATCGATGCGCCCATTACTTCACCCCCCGCGTCGTCAGCGTCAGCGATTCCGGGTCGAATTCCAGGCTGACGAGCTTGAAAAAATCGTTGCGCGAAATATCCCTGTTCGCCGTGTTCATGATGTAATTGATCCGGTCGTACTCTTCCAAGTCGAGCAGGGCGATGTTCTCCGTCTCGATCATCTGACGCAGTTGATTGAAGTACTCAAAAATCTCTTGCGCCGCGACTTCCGCCAAGCCGCGCGACTGAATTAAGTCATTCGAAATCGCCAGCACGCGCCGCTCCCAACCGCCTTGACCCGCCGCCGCCAAACCGCTTTGATCCGTGACCGGATTCTTCCAATTCACCTCGACGCGATCATAATAATACGGCCACGTTTTCAGGGGATCGAGCCGGATGACGTGCCTGTCTTCAAACAAAGTCTTTTCGCCGTCGTAGTTGTCGCGCTCCACCACGCGAATGGTGCGATCCGCCCGGCTCTGCATCGTGCGGTTGAGCACTTGCACCGTATCGTTCAGGGTCTCGCGCAAATCCTTGTCGCCGAGGTCGGCAATCGTCATGCGCGGATAGAAATTGTCGTCGTACTGCCAAAGGGCGTTTTGCCGGTCGCCGCTCACGCCGTAGAGCCTGCCGTTCGACCCCGCCACGATCCCGGCGCGATGCTGCGTCTCGCCGGCTAGCACAACGCTGCACTGCTCGATCTGGATTTCGCTTCCCGCCGCTCTCGCATCGTCAAAATCGGCGCACAAGAGCACGGATTCCAGCGTCTCGTATCTGCGATCCACGGCCACGCAATAGACCTTGTCGTCGTCCGTGTTATGCACGAAGCCGGTGAGTTGCATTCCGGCGTTGAAGTTGAAGCCGGTTCCGGTCTGCGAACTGTAGAGCTTCGCGTTGGCGATGTCGTAAACGAACCAGTGATATTGCAGGGTAAAGCGGTCGAGAATGCAGCCGTGCAATGAATTCTCCACGCTGTGAAAGCACATTTCCAGAATCGTGCAACTGCGAATCTTCGGCCAACTGCCGTGATTGCCGCTCAAGCTCTGGCTGGCTTCAATACTGTCAATGGCGCAATTAAATTGCGTGATAAAGTCGTTGGTCGTATCGAGATCGGCCTTGACGATTTTTCCTTCCGATAAGTCAGAAGGGAAGGTCGCTCCGAAGTTATCCCACTGCATTTCCGCCACCCAAAGGTCGTGATTGTCGCCCATGCAGCCGGAAAGCATCTGGCGGGTCACGTCGTTGAGTGCAAAGTGATGGGTGATCGTTCCCTGATAATCGACCAGCGAAACGCGGCTATCATTCGGATTATCCCAATAAAAGAAAACCCATTGTTCGTCCGTGTCATCCCAGACGCAAAAGCCCGGCGCGCCCATCTCGAACCGGAAATAATCCGCCTGATCTATCGTATTGATCAGGTAAAAGCCGAACGCCTTGCGGTAACTTGGCTCATGACTAAGGCTCAAGCCAGTAACGCCTGAAGTCAGCCCGGACGTACGATTAAAAGCGTGCCCTCCGCTGTTGACCAGGCCGTGCGATGTGCTCGGATAGGGAACAATGAGATTTTCGCCCGCTTCAACGACCGGCGATGTGCTTTGACCAACATAGGAAAACCCGCCCGGCCCGGTCGAGACGCGAAACTGAAACTCGCCGGAAGCCAGCCTCGGCTCGCCGGACGCTTCAATCGCGTTTTGTTCGGTGATCGTCGCCAAGTCGGTCGAGCGAAAAACCGTCGCCGCCACCGCCTGCGTTGAAATGCTGCGCCCGATCTCGGTCACAATCGGCTCTTTTTTCCGCCGCGCTACGCCGTGCAAGTTGCCGCTCGCGTCGAAGGCCAGTCGGAAAATCTCCTGCTCAACGCCTTCCCGCCCGTCCAGGCGATCCAGAAACGCGAATTCGCTCTTTTCCGTCACCTTCCAAAGCTCGTCGCCAATGCCGAGATAGACCGTTTCCGGCGTTGTGCTCGTATCGACCGCCAGCGCCGAGACCGTCTTGCGAAAGCCCGGATAGGGCGGCTGCCCGTAGTTGCTCATCACGGGCGCGCTCAGACTGTAATTCAGTTCATCGAGCGTGCGCTTGCCCGCGCCGTAGCCGGTCGCGTCGAGAATGTTTTCCGCCAGTTGATGATGCGCAAGGTTGGTTTTCCAGGTCGAAATTTCGGTCTCGCTCGCGCCGTTGAGCGCAATCAAGTCCAATTCAAACGCTTCGAGCGAAAGGGTCGCCAGACTGACCTTGAGATCGAGCGCCAGCCCGTCGTCGCTCGTCAGCCGCAGCCCGCGCCGGACAAAGTAGGCGTTCGCCGTGCCGGACGTGTAGCTCGCGCAAGTGATGCGGAGGATAAATACGTCGCGTACGACTTCAATCGTCCCGCCGAAATCAATGTCCGTCCGGTTCCAATCGCTCGGCAAATCCCATGTGACCAGGCCGCTCTGGGCAAAGTCGTTGGTGCCGTCCGTCACCGAAAGCGCTTTAAAATTGTCAAAGCCGCTGCTATAATCCCAATCGAGCGCGCCGACAAAGCCCGCATCGAGCACGCATTCCAGGCTCTCCCACTTTTGATTTGAGATCAGGTAAAGCTCGTCGTTCGCCGCATCGAAAACGGCTTTGAATACGCGCGCGTCATTGTTGAGATCATAGCTCAAGTCGGTATTCGCCGCGCCTTTCACGCGCACAATGTGCTGGAAGTCATGCACAAGATCGAGCTTTGCGCCGTTGGCCGCTTGCAGGCTGGCGGTTCCCCGTGCGCCCGCCCGCGTCTTGCCGCCGTCGATCTCCGACTGAAACAGCAAGTAGCGCATGTCCACGTCGAAATCGCGCGGCGCGTTGACCTTGACGTAATGCCCCTGCGAAGCCGTGAGCGTCGCGTCTTCCTGCCCGGCGGTCAGTTCCGTCCAGTCGCCGTAGTCATATTGAAACAGGTCGGGCGGACGGAATTTAATCACGTGCCAGCCCGGTTCCGTGCCGTCGCTGACGCTGTTGATCGCCAGCCCGCTCAAAAAGTCTTTCGCCGGAAAATTGAACTTGAATTCGCGAAGCCCTTCAACAAATTCGGCGGACGTTTGCGCCTGCAACACGTCGAAGCCGCGCACGGTCAGGAGTTTGCGCGCCGGGTCGTTGATCAGCCAGCCGGGATAACGCTCCAGTTCCTTGAGATGCCCGAAAACCGTCACCCGAAACTGCTTGCCGTAGCGGTCGTCTTCACCTTCGTCGCGGTCAACCGTGCCGCCAAAATAGAGCACGCGGTCGCTCGCGCCTTTCCAGCCGAAATAAATGCGCGCCCAAAAAATGTCGTCGTTGTCAAACAGCCCCGTATCGGCTGAATTGGCAAAAAAGCCGTCGCCGTTCTCCAGCGCCAAATCGACTTCCGAAGCCTGCCACGCATTCAGCGTCTCGCCTTCCATTTCGAACTTGAGCGGCGTGATCTCAATGCAGCGCTCCACGTTGCCGCCGCTCACCGTGTACCTTTTCGCGACGTGCAATCCCGGCAGGCCGGAAGCGGCGAACGACGAGCCGCTGCATACGACCGTCGTGTCGTCGCTTCCGCTGTTGTAGGAGGGGGTTGCCGTGATTGTGTGTGTGTCAGAAAAATCGTCCAAAGGGATCGCGAAAGCCTCGCCGTTCGCCAACAATGCCGTTGCGTCGCCTTCGAGCGTGATCTGCGTCGCCGAGTCGCGCGACTTGATCGCCCCGGCAAACTGCCGCAACAGTTCAATGCGCACCACAAACGTGGCGTTGTTGCGCTTTTCCTGCTGCAAAATTGTGTTGGGATCGGTGAAAGATTTCATGTTTTTAGGCTGTTAGGCTAAAGACTGTTAGGCTGTAGGCTGTTGCCAATTCCCCCTTTGAAGGGGGGCAGGGGGATGTCACTGCAAGGGTTTCATCCACCAGAAGCGGTATTTTTCGTATTCCGCGCTTATCGCAAGCATTTTCGCTTCATGATGCTTGGCGATCTCTCCGTTATTTGTTTGCGAAAACATGCTCTTGAGATACGCCCGTCTTTTATACTTGGCCTGTAAATCGAGCATTGCCTGGATGCGTTTTCGAATATTCTTAATCACCTTTCTCGTCTCACGAAGATATTGAGACCCAAAAGCTTGTAGTGATGATAAAGCTTTGCAGGTTCCGGCTGTCTGCGAATTCTTTCCATCATGGCTTCGTTGGCAAAGCGGTACTTGAATAGAAACAGTCCGTATTGGTCAATCTTGATGTACTTCATCTCGCATTTAAAGGGCGCGAGCATCGCGCCCCTGTGTTCTCCGCCTTCCGTCCTCCCGTCAGGCCGAGACGACTTGATTCGGCTTACAGAAGAAATTCTCGTTTTCAACGATTTTCGCGTCGTATTTTTTCAACTCTTCGGCGGGCGCTTTTTTGAGCGCCGCCTTGTCAATGGCGGGAGTCATCTTCAAGTACATCTTTTTGACTTTCAGCGGCAGGCTGAGTAAAATTTTGAGCGTCTTTTCCGTGGTTTCGAGCGCTTTCGAAGCCTTGAAACCCACCTGCCCGAATTGCAGTTTCAGGCTGCGCTTTTTCTCATTGAACAGCACCGCTTTTTGCTCGGTGCAGTAGTTCTCGATCATCATATTCAGCGCGGCGATGCGCTCGGAAAACGGCTTGGTTTTCGCCGCCAGTTTTTCCTTGAGTTCTGACATTTGGCCGTTGATTTCTCCCAAAGCTTCCTGTTGCTTGAAGTGTACTAAGGCCAATTCCTTCATCGCCTTTTCCAAATCTTCCACCGAGCCAATCGATTTCACTTGATCTTTTGTCTTGAGCATAGTGCGTCTCCTAAGTTGCTTTGTTCACTGTTCACTGTTCACTGTTCACTGATTCAATCGCCGCTCAATTGCGTCCAGCGCCTTTTCATGACGCTCGATAACGGCCAGGGCGCGCCCCATCATTTTCGTGTTGGCTTCAATTGCTTGCGCCGTTTTTTCCTGGGCGACGGCGAGCTTGTCACTGGTTACTTTGTAGGTTTCCGCGCGCGTCCTTTCAGCCGCCTGGATGTAGCGCAATAATATCAACATCACCATCACCACGCCCGCCACGCCCGGCGCTTGCGCAACCAATTGCTGTACAGTCTGATCCATTGTTTTCCTTTGGAAGGGGCAAAGGAGCAAAGGATCAAAGGGGCAAAGTAGTAAGGCGGAGCTTCGCTCCGCGATTCACACTCTGTGCCTGTGTGCCTTTGATCCTTTGACCCTTTGACCCTTTGCGCCTTTGTCCCTTCTAAACCAAATGCCTTCGTTCGCGTTTCTGTTGTCGTCTCAATTCCGGTTTCAGATTCTTTTCCGTCAACTGTCTGGCCTGCCTGCGATCCTGCAGCGGCGTATTGAAATTATTGACGATCTTGAAGTCGCCCCCTCGCGTTCGATTGCCCGCCAAAGCTTCGCTGATGAGCGCCTGCGAATGCGCCAGAAAATCCTGCTTCGGCGCGATGATCTCCGGGCCGCGCGGCGAATCGCCGACAATCGCCAACGTCGGGCGTGAAACGATCCCGCCCTCGGCAAAGCTGGCAATCGCCCCTTTCGCCGCTTCCAAAGCGGCGAACGCCGCAATCAGACCGGCGGAACTTTTGAGCGCCGTGAAAGGATTGAGCACGCCTTCGATGATCGTCTTGATTTTCGCCAGAATGAAAAAGCGCTGGATAAAGCCGAGCGTATCAATGAGAATGCTCTTGAGCGCTTCCTTGAAGCCGCCCCGGTCGCCGCGCAGCGCATCTGCGAAGGCTGATCCAATATTCCCGGCAAACGTCCCGATGATTTCCACCATCGCCATTGTTTTTTCGCGCGCCACGTCTTCCATAAGCGCCAGCTTCGTCGCCATTGCATCGAGCGCCTGCTCGCTGGCGAATTGCATCTGTTCAGGAATCTTCATTTGCAGCGCCAGTTGATCATCAGCCGCGCGCTTGACCTCGGCGTTTTGCTCGACCTGCAACGCTTTTTCCTGCTCAAGAATATCTTTGTGCAGCCCCAGCCAATCGCTCGACCATTCCTTGAAATCGCCTTGCCGTTTTTTCAGAAATGCAAGATACTGCGCCCGGCTGATTTCCCCCTGCTCAAACTCAAACCGCACTCGGTTCTCTTCGAGTTCTTTCTCTTCAGCCGAGAGTTGTTTTCTTTGCTCCAGCAGCTTGGCCTTGTGTTCCTTGTCCCGTCTTTCCGTTTCCTGCATAAAGGCGGCAAGCTTGTCGCGCGCTTCCTTGAGTTGCTGACCCACGTCGCGATTGACGCGCACGAACTGAAGTTCTTTTTCGTCCGCATTGCCGAACAGGGCGCGTCTGCGAATCTGCCTTATATTCGTCGCCATGCTCTCCAGGAAAGCGATTTGCCTGCGCATGGCCGTTTCCTGCGCTTTCAGGTCGTCGTCGGTCAGCCCGCGCACCGTCTCTCTGAATTTATCCAATTCCTTGCGGTATCCGGCAAGCTTGTCGCGACTCGCTTCGGTTGCCGCGCCTAACGCAAAAAACGCCGTGGCAATCGTCCCCAGCGCAATTGACAGCCAGCCGACCGGCCCGAGACTGACAAAAAGCGCCTGAATCGCGCCGCCGAAGAGTTTGAGCGCAACGGTGGCAATACCCAAAGCCGCCGCCAGATTGCGCACCCAGGGCGGCGCATTGATAAAGAAATCCGCCGCTTTGGTCAGCGCCGCCACAACCGGCCCGCCGATCTGCTGCGCCAGCTTGCCGAACTTGGCCGCAAGCTGCTCGGTTTTTACCGCCAAAGTCGATTGCCGTCCGGCTGCGCTTTGCAAAAAGTTCTGATATTCGCCCTGCACCTTCAGACCGTCCGTCATCACGGCGTTGAGCAGGGCTTGCGCCTTCTGTTGGTCGTTGAGCTTGCCCGCCGTCGTGCCGATCTGCTTGGCGTATTCGGCGTAAATCACGGACGGGTTTTTCTGGAAAAGCTTGTCCGTCCCTTCGTCAATGCCGAGAATCGCCTGCTGAATGGCGACCAAAGCTTCCTCGGCGTTGAGACCCTGCGCCGCCGCCAGATCGAGCAAGCGCGAAATCGCGTCGCCGGTCTTGTCCACGTCTCCAGCCTTATTGGTGAGCTTCGACACGGCAATGGTGAACTCGTTCGCCTGTTTCGTGCTCAGGCCAAGCTCTTTGCGCGCATCCTCGGAGAAGCTTCGAAGTTTGCCAAACTCAATGCCGGTGAGCCTGGAAGTCGCATTCAGCTTGCGCTGCGATGTTTCCAGCGCATTCGCCGCCGCATTGATCTTCTGGAAAATGCCGCCCGCCGCAATCGTGGTTATCGCGTTGCCGACCGTGGCAAAACTTTGCCGCGCCACGGTGAGGCGCTTTTTCAATTCGCGATCAAACTGCGATCCGCCGCGCAGCCTGAGAAACCCGACAATGTCCGCAACCGTCGCCATTCTTTTAGACCTTTAGGTTGTTAGGCTTTAGGCTGTCAGGTTTTTGGCTAATAGTCTAAAGCCTAATGGCCTAACGCCTTCCTTCTTCGTTCCAATTCTTCCGGCGAGACTTTGACGCGCTTCACGCTGTAGGGCTTCTCCGTCACGCCCGCCAATTGCGCTTCCAGGCTCGCCGTCCGCCCGCCTTCGCCTTTGAGTTGCACGCCGTGCAAAGCCGCCTGAAAGCGAATCTCTTCAAGCTCGCGCCGCCGCTTTTCATAGAGCCATCCGAGCATGACTTTAACTTTGGCGCGCCTGATTTCCGGGATGCGCTGCACGTCGCCTTCCGCCAGTTCCCAAAGGACTCTGGCGGCGTTGAAGCTGCGCTCGCCGTCTATTTCCGGTTTCCCGTCTTCGCTTTTTTTAGCGTCGGGGAAGTATCGCCTTCTGAGTTCATTGACAGCCCGAACTTCTCTAAAAAAAAAGCGACCACAGGAAAGTATTCCGAGCGCTTCATGCGCCTGATGAAAGGCTCGATTTCATCAATCACTTCTTTAGACCAATGGCTGTTGACCGGCGTAAGCGCCGCCGCGATCATGCGAAACAAAATCGCTTTTCCGGCTATCGCTCTGATAAAACCGTCAACATCGATTTCAAGAAGCCCCGCAAAGTCCTTGAGACCCAAGCCGCCCAAAACGTCTTCCGCACCTGAATCGCCCTTTGCTTCCGCATCATTTTCCTCGTCCGCCGTCATGGCTTCATAGATTTTATAAATGGCGGGCGCGTGCGGCAATAGTCTGTTGAATCCAATGTCCGCCAGAATATCGGCGCTGTACTCGTCCTGATCGACCGAGAAGTCTTCAAGCGCGTACTTCTTGCCGTTCAGGTCAAATTGTTTCACGTCGCTCATGCGTATTCCTTAATTCTTGTCCAAACTCTGCCCTGATTGTTTTTGTCTCGCAAGGTCATAAACTTGAGCGACACCCAGGACAATTCCATTGTCTGGTCAGGCGGCCCCATCGCCACGGGAATAACGCGCGTAAACCTGTAGATCATAAAGAGCGCGGGATCGATGCGTTGCGGGACTTTGACTTGCAGCGCGTATTCCGTTGCGCTGATTCTGTTGCCTGTGTTGATTGTCTTGGTTTTTGGATTCGAGACGGAGTCGTCCACAATATCCGCTGGCGAAAGGCCAAACATGTAAGCGAAATTCGTCGCCGAATGATCTTCGATCCTGAATTCGACCACAAGTTCATCGACCCAGGATGCAAAGTTTTGTACGCCCGGCCCGTCCGCCGCCATTTGCTTGCTTTCACCGATGACAGGATTCCACTTCAGGCCCTCGTCCCGGTCGAAGCAATCGAAGATTGTCGGCGAACTGAAGTCGCCGCCGTAAGCGTCAAGCTCAACCGAGTGTATGCCGATAGTCGGCAGGATTTCTTCAGGCATGATCTATTCCTCCACAGAGAGTAAGGGTTCCAGTTTTTGCAATTCAGCCAAATGCTCGGCCTTGACGACCGTCGTTTCGCTGAGAAACAGCACGTAAACCGCGCCGTCCTTGAGCTTGCGCCGCGCCGAGCCGTAGGGCGGAATGCCGTCCGTTTTCAATCTGCATCTCAGCGTTTTCTTGGCCATTTTTTCAAACTTTTCGCCGAAGTCTTCCGGCGATTCCGCTCTTTTCGCCATATCTCGCCTCGTTCTATTTACTGATTACTGATTACTGATTACTGATCACAGCTTACTGCTTATTGATCCCCCCGTCGCGATAAAGATATTTCACCTTCATCGTCAATTCATTGCCAGCAAACCAGCCTTGTTTGAGCGTGGTTGCGGTCGGCTGCGAGCGCGTAAAGCGCAAGTCGCGCGCGCACTTCAATAGTCCGCCCGGATCGCCCGCCGTTACGAGCGTCAGATTGCCGTAAAATACGCCCCGCAAAGCCCGTCCGCCCGTCTCCGCCGTCGTCTGGTAGTCGTGTCTTTTCATCGTCGCCGGATTGTGCTTGCCGATATGCTTCAGAATCAGGAACGTCACCTGCGCTTCCACATATTCGAGCGGGTTCGCTTCGGTCTTGATGTCCTCGCCGTCGCCGCGAATATAAATCGATTTGTCGGCCAGTCCGTCGTGCAGGGAAGTCATAATCTGCCAACCTTCCAGCGCCTCGCCGGTCGCCGTCGCCGCGAGCAGAATTTCTTCGAGTCTGTCGATGAGTTCAGTCATTTTTTTTAAGAAGGGGCAGAGTGGCAAAGGGACAAAGGCACAGAGTGTAACTGGCGGAGCTTCGCTCCGCTCGTCCACTTTGATCCTTTGCGCCTATGCGCCTTTGCCACTACTCCAGAATTCTCGGTATCAATTTCGGCGCTTCCATTTCGAAAGCGTCTTTGAGAAACGGCTGCGGCTTCTGACCCTTGCTGCTCTTGCGGTAAATCACGCCGTTCGGGGTCATGATCTTCAACGCCCTTGCGTTCACCGGCGTGATCTTCTGCGCCTTCGGGCCGAAAAGCCCAGTGCCTTCGTGGACAAAAAGCGCATAAGTCGCCGTGGCCTTTATCTCGGCTTCCACGTGGTAGCCGGAACCGGAAAACGATTTGGTGATCGTATTGACCAGGTTCTTGGTCTCCACTGGCGCGCGCTTCGCCGCCGCCCGTTCGATCTGCCCAGCGGTGCGGCGCAAGCCTTTCTCCGCCTTCTCCGGCATGACCTGACTGGCCAGCTTGCGGAATTCAGCGTCGTCGAGCTTAAAGTCTATTTTCGGATTCGCCATTTTTTTTAGAAGGGGCAGATGGACAAAGGATCAAAGGGGCAAAGCGTCGCTGGCGAGGCGGAGCCGCGCTCAGTTACTTTGTCACTCTGTGCCTTTGCGCCTATGCCCCTTTCCCTTCAGGATTCACCGTCTTCCCTGTCCGCTTTGTGAGCCAGAAACTCAACGCCGCGAGCGAGCCGATCAACAGGCCGTACATCGCGCCTTGTCCTTGCAGGCCGTACTGCCAAAGCGCGTAGCCCAGGCTAAAGGCGAACGTCGAAACGAGCGCCCACTTGCCCTTGATGTTGACCGTGTTGCGAAACAGCTTGGTCACGCCGATCACCCCGGCGATTTCCACTACCATCGTTTGACCGAACAGCGCCGAATACAACTCCGGCGTTTCACCGAAGATTTGCATCCAAAGCATGATTTGCATATTCAAAAACAACATGATTTGCACTCCGCAGTCAACCCCCGTCAGGGTTCTGAACCCTGACGGGGTTATGTTAGGGGGTTGTTAAATCGCTTCGCCTTCGTCGTCATAGGCGGGCGAACTTTCGGGCGTTGGATAATCCTCGATGATCCAGTCCAGCGCCGAGGCTTCCGCCTTGAGCATGAAGTCTTCCTGCATCTTTTCGACTGCACCCTGCGAGAGATAGCGAAAACCGTCGTCGCCGATCTTGCCTGATTCAGTCAGCCCGGAAACGCCAGCGTTGCCAACGTTCTCGATCACGACGTTCCACGACCGCACGCCAATACTGATCGCGAGATACGCCTCCGCGTCCTTCAACGCTTCGGTTTGCGGCTTGGCCATTGGCCCCGCGTCCGCTTCCGCTTCGTCATAGACGGCAGAGCCGACCCAGCGCCGCAAGCGTCTTCGGGCCGCTCGCAAGTGCGGGTCGATCTGCGCGTCCTCTAAAGCGTCCGGGAAGTTGCCCAGCGCACGAACATGTGCTGCATCTGCAATCATTTCTTTAGGCTGTTAGGGGTTTAGGCTGAAGGCTGTTAGCTGAAAACTGCTTACAGTTCACTGCTCACTGCTCACTGCTCACTGCTCACTGTTCACTGTTCACTGTTCACTGTTCAAGCGTTGGAACCGCTCCAGAAGCCAGTCGCCCAGCCGCCGCAGCCAACAGCCGATTCGCCGCATTACTTTTTTGCGCCGCTCTTCTTTTTTCCCGGATCGTTCCCCGGCTCCTTTCCGCTTTCGTTCCCCGCATTTGGGTCGGGCGCATCCCCATCGCCGTCGTCGCCGCGACACTCGATGAGATCGCCGGACTTGATGCGCTTGCGCACAAAGGCCGTCATCGTGACTTCCTGACAACCGTCTTCGCCGTAGTTTTGCCTGGCGATTTTTACGCCGCTGATCGGGTCGATCAGCAACCCGCCCTGCTTTTCAATTTCAGGCTTGAGCTTTACTTTGACAGTCATATGATTCACCGTGATTTATGGTTTACGTTTAGATGAAAGTGCGGCTTGAGCGCCGCCCTTCACTGAGCGTCAAAAGCGTTTAGGAGTAATCCCAAACCTTGACCACCTCGCCGGAAAGCATCTTGTCATAGGCGATTTTCTCGCTCACGACGATTTGCTGCCACTGCGACGTGATCAACTTGTCCGTTTCCACCAGCCGGGAACCCGCGCGCACAATGCGCTTGAGCGCAAAGCGCTGATCCACGCCGACGATATTGTTGGTCAAGAGCGACGAATTCGGATAGACGTGCTTTTTGATCATACTGTCGACCGGCGTTTCCATACGGTCGCGCCGCAGCCATTCCGCAGCCATAAACTGGCTGGCGAACTCGGAGATCGTTTTGATCGCCGTCACGCCCGCCGTGTCCGCGATCATCAGGCTCGGCTCGTAAACGTCGAAGCTCTCGCTAAAGGTGATAAAGTTGGTCAGATCGACGTTGCTCAAGGGATAGTTCACGGCGGGGTTCGCGTTGCCGGGCACGCCGTTGATCAGAATATCCAATGCGTGCTCCGCCTTGTCCTTGATCAGCTTGAGCGCTGCGATTTGCAGCCAGACCGAAATCATGTCCATGCGCTGATCGGCAAGGAAATCGTAGGTCGCTTCCAGGACAAAGCCGTGCTTGCGCAATTTCCCGGTCACGTCTGAGTGATCCACCTTGATGCGCGGGATTTCCGCCCCTTCGGCGACGGGCGCGTATGCGTAGTCGTCTTCCGTGATCGGGTCGACCTTCATCGCTTCAAAGGCGCTGCTGTCAATCTGCTCTTCCACCCGTACAACGTCATCGTCCTGAAAGTGCCGCGTGTTGAAAATCTGGCCGACGCGCACCTGCCGATCCACCCATTCGGGAAAGAGCACCGCGCCGTGCTTATAAAACGCCTCCAGATTGACGCAGCCAGGCCCTTTGACCGCAAGGCCGTGCGCGGCAAGCTGGCGCTGAAATGCATCAAGCTCCACGCCGGGATAGTTTTCGCTGGGGTCTTGCCTTTCCAGGAACTCGCTGAAGCTTACGCCGTCGCGCGCCGCGTCCTGATACATGCCCGCTTCAAGGCTCAGTTTTTTAAACTTCGAAGCGTCCACTTCAGCGCCCGGCCCCGGCACGAGCGCGCTCAACGCGCCAACGTCAACGCCGTTCATTTTGGCGAAACGTATAAGTTGTTTTAAATCCATGTTGTTGACTCCGTTTTTTTTGAGAAGTGTCAAAGGATCAAAGGGACAAAGTAACCGAGCGGAGCTTTGCTCCGCGAATCACACTTTGCGCCTGTGCGCCTTTGTTCCTTTGCCCCTTTTTTAAAGAAGCATCAAAGTGACTTTTGTGTTCGGCGCGTCCACGTCGATCACATACGCTTGCCGCGATCCGACCCCAACCTGCACTTCACCCCCAGATTCGACCGTGAATTCCTGAATCGTGCCGCGCGTTGGTTGAGCGCCGGTGTAATCGAATTCAAGAAAGCCCTGGACGGCGACGGCTACGTCGTCATCCGCCACCTGTTCGATCCTGCCGAGCAAAGTATCCGTCGAGCCGATGATGAGATCGCCGGTTGCGCCGTCAATATTACATGCCTTGCCTACGTCCGCCGCCGTGAGCGCGCCGCCGTTTTGAAAAGTGACGCGCTGCACGCCGATCCCTTGAAACTTTTGTGTTTTCCAACTCATGTCTCATATCTCCGTTGACTGTTTACAGTTCACTGCTTACTCATTACTGGAGGCCGTTCACGTCCGGTCTTAAACGTCCCGGTAGCTTTGCGCATTGACGCGCTGGCCGTCGCCCTCCGGCCTCGCTTCCGGCTCTTCCCGCGACGAGCGCCGCTTGAGATTGGTCTCGCCGCAGCTTTGACACTTGAGCGGGAATTTCGCGTCGAGTTCGTCGTTGAGTTCGTCTTCCAGATCGGAAAGTTCTTCCCAATCCAGTCTCTCGATGATGCGCTCGGTGCCCGCGTTGTTTTTGCCGTCGCGCGCCTTGCCAAGCAGCTTTTTCACCGCTTCACGCTGCGCGCTCAAATGTTCATCCCAAAGCTTTGCCTTCGGCTTTGCTTGCTTAAGCTCCGCCTTGAGAGCGTCGTGGTTCTCCATTGCCGTCGTCACCAGCGAGATGAGTTGGTCAGCGCTTTCGAGTGTGATTTCCACGCCCAACACGCTCGCCAACTCCGCCAGATTCTCCGGCGAAAGCTTTAATTCATCCATGTCGTTTTCTCCCGTTGTCGGTTCATTCAAAAAGAATTGCTTGGAGCCGTTTTCAGCGTTGGCGATCAACTGCGCCGCCATTTCGCCGCCCGGCAGTTTTTTGGCGTGTTCATCCGCGCCGTTGCTGACCAAGCCAAGATGCCTGATCTCTTCGACCTCGGTCACGATCCAGCGCACGATTTCGCTGTCGCGCTCTTCGCCGAGCGCAAAGATGAATTCGATCCACTTCATGTCCGGGTGAGACTGTTCGGTCTGGCCGACGAAGCTGATCGACGTATTGTCGTACAGCGGCGGCCTGGATTGAAAACCGCGCGCGATTTTCGGATTGAGCTTCCAATCGATCTTGGCCGTGACGTTAATGCCCGGCGAATCGAGATCGCCGTCTTTTTCGCTCCATGAAGCCAGGATGATCGGAGCGATCTGGGCGTTAATATGATTCCAATGATCTTCAACCAGTTTGAGATGATCCAGGCGCGACCCGCCCTTGTCCTTTGGTAGAAAAAGTGGCAGGGCTTTTTCAAGCATCCCTTCCGTTGCGAAGTCGAGAAAGTAGCCGCGAGCGCCCAGATAGCGCGCCGAGATCGCCCGGAAGCTTTCGAAAATATAGTCGTCGTCCTGCGGCGCGAATTCAGACTTGTTTTGCGGCTGGAAACCCTGCAATTGAAACACGTCTTCATCCGTGCCGGAATCGCTCAGTCGCGGCAGGTGCGGCGCGCGCAAACAGGTCGCAATGCGATTCTCCGCCAAAAGCTCAACGCCCGCCAGTTTTTTCGCTAACTTTTTATCCATCGATCCAGAACTCCAATATTTCAGTCTTCCAGTCTTCGCAAATCCATTTTACCCTGTCCCATCGTGTCCCAGGGCTATGCCGCCGCTTTTTTGCGCCCGACAAGATGCGTCTCGCCGTAAAAGTCGCTCTCACGCCGAATCTCGCGCTTTCATCTATTCACTGATTACAGTTCACTGCTTACACTGCATCTCTCTCCGTCTCCAGCAATCGCGTCGCGCAATTCGGATGGTAAGTCGGGAAGCCGTAGCCGTTGCGGGTTGCGCTCACAATGCCCTCGCTCGCGATCTCTTCCGGCGTAATCTTGCGTAAGCGCCCCGCGAACTGGCGCGGCGTGAGTTGGCTCAGTTCGTCCACCGCCTTGCGCGCCTCGCCGACGGGCAGGTACTTCACCTCGTTGACCATGAACTTGCAGATTTCCGACTCCGGCGACGGGTTGAAAATCTCCGCCACCCGCACGCCCGAATCCGACATTTGCCCGATGTTCGCCCAGGCTCTCATGCGCTGCACGCCGGTATTGATAATGCGCTCGGCTTCGTATTCAGTCAGGGATTCCAGCCGGTCAACCGCCAGCGCCTGCAAGGTTTGAATTGCGTCTCTGCTCGTGCGCCCGAACAGGCCGTCGCCGTTTTCCAGAAACTGCGTTTGCAGGAAGTCGAGCACCTGCTTTTCCGTGTTCTGGTTGAAGATGAACTTCGAAAGATAGTGCCGCTCCAGGCGCGTCATGAAGTTGAGCGAACGCTTGTCGATGGAGTCCATCGCAAAGGCGACCCCGCCGCTTTTCGGAAACGCCGCCTTGTCTTCCAGGCGGTAGAACTCGTAAATCTCTTTGACGGAATCCTTCACCACTTTGCGCGCGTCGGCCTGCTGAAATTTGGTATTGAAGGCCGTTGACAAGGTCGCGAACGCCGCTTCCGCGAAAGCCTTTTCGTCGCGGAAGTCGCTCAATTTCGACCGGCGAATAAACGCCGCCAGCACTTCAACCGCCTCTTCGACCTGTTCGCCAAGAAAGGGTCGAATCGCATCGAGATATTCTTTTTGCCACTTCGCCAGCGTCTTGCGCACCGTCTCTTCCGAAGCGAGGGCGAAGGCGTGCGCCGAGGCCTGAACCAACACTCGCGGCCTGACAAATTCATACTGCTCCCGCCCACTGTTAAGTCTGAACGTCCGGCGCGTCAGCGCGCCGTCATTCCCGCGCAGGCGGGAATCCAGTCCATGCGCTCGCAACCCCGGATCATCACCGACTCCGAAAACCCGTTCCGCCCCGTGCATCAGCGCCGGATCGTGCCAGCCGTCGTAACCCAATTCCTGCGCCGCAACGTCCGGCTCGATCATACCGACCTGCGCCTTTTTGATCGCTGCCGACTCAATTGTCGCCTGCGCCTGCCCTTCCGCCAGCGGATCGCGCGCCGGATTCTTTTCAAAGCGAAAGCTCACGCCTTCCACCGGCAGACCTTGCAGCAAGAAATCCAAACGATAAGTGCATTCCATGCGTCGGGCGACCAGCCTGCGCACATTGTTCGCCTGTCGTATGATAAACATATAGATGACGTTGGCAAAGGTCTCGGTCGAGTTGGTCGGTATGCCGAACAGCACCGGATCGGTCGCCATGCCGCTGGCGATATTCTGCCGGATCAGATTCCAAATGTCTTTCGCCGCGCGCGCATCTCCGGTGATGTTGTGATGCTCGATTTTCTTGTCTTCGAACATCACCATCAAACCCTTGTAGAAGTTTTTTTGCAAGGCGACCAGGGTGTCGTTTTGATGCTTCGACATCCGGGCGTTGTACTCGGATTCGGTTTCGCTCGGCTTCTTTTTGCCCTTGTTCATGACCATCGCCACCAACCCAAGCAGGCCGAACTTGCGCATAATGAACTTGAGATTCTGTTTCATGTCCGTCTGGATCAGTATGTCGTCAATCGCGGCGGCGAAGGGCGGCAGGGCGTAGGGCGAATTCTCGTTGGTCTGCAAGGCGAAATACCGGTAGGTCGCCGGATGCAGCGCAATCAATTGACTGTCGTTGGTTTTCTGAAACGGCGCGTAATCGTCGCCGTCCGCCTGAAAGCGAATCTTGCGCGTCGGCACAATGGCGATTTTCTCCACGCCGTCGAGCGCGCCGGTCAGTACGTCCTCGCTCGAAATCGCGCCGGTGATCATGATCTGGCGCAAGTAGTGGTTGATCAGGCCGTCGATCCCGGCGGAGCGCTTATAGAGCGAATGCGCCTGTTGATTGAGTCGCTCTTGCGCCGCTTCCGTCGCGCGATCCGAGCCTGTTTCCACGCTCACCGAATGCCCGCTGTTGGCCATGTTGACCAGATTGTTGAGCGCATGATTTATGTCTGGATGATAGGGCGCACACTCGCACAGAAATTCCAGCGCTTGAAAAAGCCGTTCGTCTTGCAAGCCGTCGCCGTACCAACCGAGCATTTGCTGCATCGCCTGGTGTATCGTGCCGAACTCCTCTACCGAAGAGCGCCCGTTCGCCGGAACAACGACGGACTCTTTTGCCGATCCGTTCGCCTCCGCCGCCAGCGCCGTCTGCGCCATGCGCAGCAACTCGTCAGCGTTCAACCCGCTCGATCTGCGCCAAAGTTTTCGAAACCAGTTTAGCATATTAGGCTTTTAGTCTATTAGGCTGAAGACTGTTAGTCTTCACTAATTACTCTTCACTGCTTACAGCTCACTGCTCACTGCTCACTGCTCACTGCTCACTGCTAAAAGGCATTGACCGCCGCCGCGCTCACAACGACGGCCAAAGCCGATCCAAACCAGACTGAACTCGCGTCTGCCGAACAAGTCCAATCTGTTTTTTTAAGAAGGGGCAAAGGATCAAAGTCGCAAAGGGACAAAGTCTTTGGGCGGAGCTTCGCTCCGCGCGTCTCACTCTGCGCCTTTGATCCTTTGCAACTTTGCCCCTTTTCAAGCATTCAAACTCCCAAATACCGGCGTTAAGCCCACAAACTCCCGATTCTCTTGCCCCAACAGCACCAACGACGTGCGTGCGTAGTTGCCCGCCATGAAGTAATGATTGTCGCAGTTTTTGCGGTACTTCAGCACGGTCTTGCCGAGGCGCTTGTCTTCCGTTTCCGTCTTTTGCGAACCGACGTAATGCTGTTTGGCGAACTCTGAATTTTCAAAGTCAACCATGCGCCCGTCTTCGTCTGGGGCCAGCGTCGGAAACATCAGCAGAATCTCTTCGGGATTGAACAGGTCGCAGTAATAATCCAGGGAATCGTCGCGATCCTCGCGCACGCTGGCGTAGGTCTGATCCGCGTGCGTCTTCTCGTTCTCTTGCAGTCCGTCGCCTGCGTAATCGTGCAGCACGACCACGTCCGGGAATGCGTCCGCGATCCGGCGCACTTGCGGCGCGAACGGCTTCGCATCCATGACGTACTTGACCGTATTCATCTTATCGAGCAATTCGCAAATGCGGCTTTCCATGTGGTCGGAGTTGATCTTCTCCGCCCAAATCAGGCGCATTTGATCCTGAACCAGATCGTAAAAAACCGTATGACACCAGTTGCCCACGTCGCAGCCGCCGACTGACCACAAGGCCGAGCGTTGCAATTTATAGTCTTGCTTCAGCAGGCGCATGTCTTGTTCGTTGATGCGCTGCATGTCGCCCGCGTCGGGGATCGCCAGAATCGAGCAGTGCAGCTTGGCGCGCTTGCTTTTCTTGTAGCGCGAAGCGAGCCAGCGTCGCATGACGCGGCCAAGATCGAGACCGCCGAAAATCAACTGCGGCAAGCGCCACGAATTCACATCGCGGGTCGGATGTTTTGCAACCCAACGCCCGGCGCTCTCCCGCGAAAAAGGCAGGCCGCACTTGGTGCAGACCACTTGCCATTTGCGCCCGTTCCAATGCACGCAGCGCGGAATCTCTTCGCCCGCCATGCTGGAGCGGTAAAACTCGTCTTCCAGATTTTGCTCGTCTTCGCCGCAGTGCGGACACTTGAACAGGTAGACGTTTTGTCTGCCGCTCTCATAGCCGACGTGCGCCGTCCCGCCCGGATACATCTCCATCGTAAAGGCGTTTTTCTGGCCGAAGCTGGCCGCGCCGAGCCGGTCTTCCATCCACTCCATCGCGTCCGCGTTGATGATCGTCACCTCGTCGAGCGAGATTTGCTCCAGCGGGCGGCTCATCGTTTCCGAGAGCACGTTCGCGCCCAGGAAGTACAGAAAGTTGTCGCCGCAGTCATAGTACATGTCCGACTCGTGCATCTGGTAGACCGCGCCGAGATCGCCGTCGCGCCTGACCTGCTCTTTCGAGAAGCGCGTTTTCATAAACGGCTTGATCATCACCTTGTCCGGCAGGGCGTAGGCTGAATCGAGACCTTTCCAGTACGGCAAGTAAAGATTGTAACCGATCATCAGCGTGCTCGCGCCGATCTGCGCGCCCTTCAGCAGCCAGTTTTCGTGGCTGTTCGGCAAGTCCGCCGCGATTTGTTTGTAAGGCTCATAGCCCTTGAACGACCACTTGCGCGGCCTGCCGCCGACCTTCACGCTCGTATGCTTGCACAGCCACTCGGCAAAGTCCCAATCGTGCGAGCGACGTTTCTTGGCCGTGTTTATGTCTTTGAGCGCGCGCGAAGCGCTGCGCAGAATTTCACTCTGCGCCTTTGATCCTTTGCGCCCTTGCCCCTTCACTCCGGACGCTCCAGGCGTTTCTTGATTTCGCCAAGCAGAAAAACTTCGTTTTCATGAATCAGCGGCGCGATCTTCGGGTGCTCGCCGAGCACTTCAAACAAGACCATGACCACGTCGTCCACCGCGCGCTTTTCCTCGCCGTGGCCGGAAAACTGCATGATCCATTTGCAAATATTGCCGTAGGCGGAAACGCCGCCTTCCATGCTTTTGACTTCAGCCTTTTCCAGTTGCCGCACCAAACGCTTGCGCAAAGTGCGCATTTCGCCGAGCATTCTCTTGCGATCCGAAATCAAATTGCCGTCGTTTTCCGCCGCGACCTGCGCCATGATTTTGGCTTCGCGTCCTTCCCAATCGTATTTTTTTTTCCAGCGAAAGACGGTTGTCTTGGTTATCGCGCCGCACTCTTCCGGGAAGCGTTCGCGCATCACCTGCGCCGTCTCTTCATGGGAAGTCACCCGGCAAAAAACCGCAAAAGCCTGCTCGCGAATGTCGTTGCTGTAGGCCATTTTTAAATCATTCCCGCGCAGGCGGGAATCCAATTTCTTTCGTTAAAAACCGGCGCAGGGAAGGAGACCGTCCAAGCCCGCGCCGTGCCAGCGTCAAGTGCGAAACGTAGAGACGCAAGGTTTGCGTCTCCAATGTTGTCGATTTTCAAAGCTGCGCTTTCCGTCTCGCTTGCGCTGGCGCATGATACAAAGAAAGGGATTGTTTTTGCTGGATTTGTAAAAGGTAGATAGGTGAGTTTAAGGATGGGCGTTTTGACTATGCGTTTGCCACCAGAATGTATTCAAGGTGTGTGGGTTTATCGTTTTTTCGCATCAGGTTCACCAAGTCGCTCTTGTTGCGTCTTGGCGCTGCATATTTTGAGCATGTGCTGATGTCCTTTCTTAGTCAGCGACCAGACAACTACGGAATCCAAGGCTTTTTGAGTAAAACTAGTGTTTATCAGATTTTGCGCCATGAGTTGCACCATTATCTGATGCATGTCTTGTTTTTTCAAATAGACCTCACAGTCGTCATAAAAGCCAGGAGGAGTCTTTCTGATTAAACCTCCAGTCAAAGCAGTCATTACTTCATATTGTGTTGGATAACTTATCAGGTCGGCGGCTATCAAGCAAAAAATCTGATTCCAAGACAATTCCATTGAAAATGGTGTACTATGTCCTTTGAAGGACTTGCTACAGAGGGTAAAGCTAAATTTGTCGTCCATACTTGCCAAGTCATCTACTCTAACGCCTTCTAATGATCGTATTTTTTCTTCAAGATCAGTGTTCTCTTTTCTCAGTTGATTTATTTCAGAAAGCACGTCTTCGTTTGCTGCAATATTTGCTCGAACCCAACCAATAGCTGGGTAGGTTTTAATCGTTTTTGGTAAGCTGAGCGCTACTATTCCAGGTAGCTCTGATGCTTTTTCCCAGAATCTCACAAGCTTGCTTTCTGATACTTTTTTTCTAAAGACCTCTAATCTCTTTCTGGGTTCTGGGTCTTCTTCCGATTTTCCAAGCGAAAGGCTCTTCGGGGATTTGTGCAGAAGCGCTGTTACCTTCAATCCCTTTTTCACCGCATAGTCATATTCTTTTTCGGTATAACTGATTCCTTCAGTTGTCAAGGAGCCATATTTCCCACCAATTATAACGATATAGTAATCGCTGTCATCAATTACTCGCTTGATAAACTCGAATTGCTCCTCGTCAATTGCAGGAAAAAACTCCATGCCAGCGGGAATGCAATTCATTTCCATCAACGTTTGAATCACGTTCTTCCGCTCTTCTTCAAGGTCAGCGAAAGTTGAACTCACAAATACCTGATAACGTGTATCCATAATGGACATCCTTGTCTTTTAAATGCGTATGCACACCGACAGTATTGCATTTTGCAACTTGGGTAAGATCGGAAAAGGAAGGGAAAAAATCATGGACTTTTTAAATCAATGTGGAAAGCGATTTCCGTTTTCTACTAAAGTCTTAGGTCAAATCGGAAATCGATTTCCGATTTCAAATTCCCCCTTTGAAGGGGGTCAGGGGGATGTTCTCCGTTAAAGTGGAAAGCGGTTTCCATTTTCTACTAAAACATTAGGTTAAATCGGAAATCGATTTCCGATTTCAATCAAAGAGCAAGGAGATCGGATTGATCCCCAACCCAAAGATCACGCCGTCCTGCAACTCCGACCAGCCGCTTTTGAGATAGACCGTCTCTTTTAGAAAGACCATTCCGGTGACATAATAGCCGCGCTTTCGGGAAACCGTAAACCCTGGAGAAATACCGAGCCAGTTAAAGTTGACTCCGCCTTGCAAGCCGAAGTTGCTGTAACGCCCGACCAGACCGAGTCGCGCCATCGCATTTTGTTTGATGAAATAGATGTGCGTCCGCCCCCAAAGCTCTTGCGCGTAGCTCCCGGCTATGCCGATGTTTTTGTGCGGCATAATCACTGCATCGTAAGCGATAATATTGTTCTTGTGCTGCTTGGAAACGCCCAGCCAGATTCCGGGCTTTTGCGCCGAAAGCGCCGCCGGTGCGAGTAAAAGGAAAGCGAATAAAAGCCGTCTGTTCATAGCGGCCCCCTTTCAAGTTGGTTCAAAGTTGCAGTGAGTTCGCCCTTCAGAGCGGTGGAATGGAAGTTTGCAGGCTCGTCAGTGTGCTTGCGCTTTATT
>CAXHAT010000054.1:0-41841 GCA_964014485.1 uncultured Deferribacteres bacterium | reverse complement strand
ACTTCATCGCAGGAAAACTCGAATTTGATTACCCACACAAATTCATATAGAGCCACCGAATGAGCATAACATTCAAAACCCAATAGAACGGATAAAGTTTCGAAATGGTTTCCTTTTCTTCACGAATTGCTCCACTTCAACATTTCCACAATGAAATCCCCGACGTCCGATGTTCCCAATCGGCCGCCCAAGTCTTCGGTCACTTGATTCTCGGAAATTGCCGTTTGAATGGCGTCGTTGATTTTTTGCGCGGCAAATGAAAACTCGAGGTGTGAGAGCATCATTTCAACTGTTGCAATCGCAGCGATCGGGTTCGCAAGATTTTTTCCGGCCAGCGGAGGAGCGGAGCCGTGTACAGGCTCAAAAAGTGAGACGCCGTCCGGGTTAATATTGCCGCTTGCCGCCATTCCCAGTCCGCCCTGCAGCATCGCGCCCAAATCCGTGACGATGTCGCCGAGCATATTCTCCGTAACAATAACCTGAAATCGCTCCGGCGCGCGCACCATCTCCATCACCAAGGCGTCGACATAAAAATGCTCTTTCTCGATTTTGGGGTGCTCCTCGCCGACTTCTCGAAACGCGCGTTGCCATAAATCATGGCCGAATCGCAGCACGTTCGCCTTGTCGCTCATAGTCACTTTGGGAAGGTCGTGTTCTTCCGCATATTCGAAAGCGGCGCGAATGATGCGCTCCACGCCCTTGCGTGTGTGAATGCTCTCTTGAATCGCCACTTCGTCCGGCGTATTTTTTTTCAACACCCCTCCCGCCCCAACGTACGGACCTTCGGTATTTTCACGAAACACGACAAAATCAACGTCATTCGGCAGCTTGTTTTTAATTGGACACAAGCGTTCGTGATAAAGTTTGACCGGACGAAGATTGATAAACAAATCCAATTCAAAACGCATGGCGAGAAGAATCTTGCGACCGTGCGCCATGTCTGGAATACGCGGGTCGCCGAGCGCTCCAAGAAAAATTGCGTCGTAGTTTTCGCGAAAATCTTCAATTTGTCCGTCAGGCAGTGCGACGCCGGTTTTGAGATAATGCTCAGCGCCGAAATCGAATTCGACAAGTTCCAAGCCAAGATTTTCGAGCGCATTGATTTTATTCAAGACTTTAACGGCTTCGGCGGTCACGTCTATTCCCACACCGTCGCCGGGGATGATGGCAATTTTAGGCATTACTGTTCAGAAAATTCAAATAATAAAATTTAGCGCAGTTATTTCTGATTGTGTTGGAATGACGGATTGCTGGAATTTTGAAAAAAACCACTCATCCAACCGACATTCCGCACACAAGAATTGGAGATGGAAATCATTTCTTTCTCTCATTAGCGCCGTCCTTCAGGGTGGTGACAAAAGCATCTTCCTACCCTTCTCCCCCGCCGCGCTTGCGCGGCGGGGGAGAAGAAAAGTGTGATTTTACCAAAACCCCGGCTTGAAACCCGGGGCTAATGAGATGCAAAATCTCATCAGGCGCAAAAGACGTCTTGCAGCCGAACTAAAATTGTCGAAAAAGCGCTCTTTCAACAAATGATTTCAAATGCGACAATTGACGTGCGGAGTGTCGGCCCCATTAACCCAACAATCCATTATTCCAACGATTAAACGCGTACAGCTTTAACCAGCGGTTCCGGATCATGAATCGTCAGCGAAACAGTTTTGTTTTCGACCACTTCAAAACGGATACGCACGGCTGGCGCGCCGCTCGGGGCAAAACCGTGCTGCTCAACAAGGTTCAACGTCCGCCCTATTTCTTTGCCGCGGCTCAAGTACAGCCTGCCGCGACGGTTGAGCTCGACAGTAAAAACGCCCATTTCGCCGTCGGTGAAGCGATAATCGCCAAAATACATCGCCATTTGCTTTTCAGAGATTTCAATGCTTTTCTCGCCAATATCTGCATCGCCTATCGACTCGAGATATTCAACCACTTGCTCCACATTGGCCTTGTCCTCGGTGGAAATATCTTTGCGTCGCAGACGGTTGCGTGCGTGCTGCAGCAAGGTAATGCCGTGCGGCCCCGGCGTTTTTTGCACGCCCGGCATCGACTCGACGATGCTTTGTACCGCCGACAGTTTTCCCAGCATGGCGAACGTAAAGATGTTGGGATGCGCGCCGTGTTCAATTAAAAACTCCGCGATATCGTTTCTGCCCATGTGTGAGGCGGCTCCCAATGCGGTCTCCCAATCGCCGAAGCCCCAATCCCAGGAAGCTTTGGCCAGAGCCGGGCGGGCCAAAACAAGTTCTTTCACGCGGTCAAATCTTCCATGTGACGCACCGACGACCTCCCGTACCGATTCGATATCCTGACGCGGAAATTCTGTTGGCAGGTCGTTAGGAGCAGAGTTGGCGAAAAATGCTGTGCGTCCGTTAGCCGCATCTGTTGTGCTGAATCCGCCTAAATTGAACAATGCGGCAGCGCCGCCGCCTGCCGCTAACTTTCCCAAAAATTCACGCCGAGAATTATGAATGCGCATCTCGTCCTCCACAATTTGGCATTTAAAGAAACGAGTAAATTCTTCATCTTATGACAGCAATGAGGTCAAGGCGTTCAGTAAAAATTAATGAGTTGAGCAGGACCAAAAAAGCCCCCGACAAATCGCTCTGTCGAGGGCGTCATTTTAGTATTCAGTGATTAGTAATTAGAATCCCGGTTACTATTCACGAATTACTTATCACTGACTCCCGCTCCCCGTCTCATCCGTCGCTTTTTTCGCTTCGTCATTCTTGATCATCACTGCGGGAACAGCCGCGTTTTTCACCGCTTCGTTGAACTTCGGCAAATCTTCAGAGATCACGGTGCGCAGTTTGTCAAGCTCAGCGTCAATCTGTCCAACGATCTCTTTTTTCACGGCGTACAACTGATCCGTCGGCTTGTAGTTGCCGCGCGAGGCCACGCCCGCGATCCCGGCCAATTTGTTGTTCAGGCGAATCGGGAAGTTGAGCGGATCCTGCCGGCTCTGGTTTTTGGTTTGATAAAGCGCTTCTTCAATCGTCTTTATCTTGCCAAGCAGGCCTTTGCTGACTTCCATCACCGCCTCAGCGCCGTCCACGCCCTTCATCCGGCCAGTCACCGCCTTTACCTGAGCGCGCACATCGCGAATCTGTTTGATCGCCTTGTGCGTTTCGGTCAATTTATCGCGGCACGAAATCAGGAATTCGAACTGTTCTTTCAAATCGGCGTCGGAAGAACTGGAGCGCGGGTCTTTCATCAATTTGAAAGACACTTCCTGCGATTCATCGCCGACCGTGAGTTTCGCCTTGTAGGTTCCCGGAGCCGCGCGCGGCCCGCGAACGCTGCCGGCCCACATAATCAAGCCCTGAAAGGATTCAGCATCGGGATAAACTGAGTTCCAATTGAATTGGTTCATCCCAGCCTTTGCGGAAAGGCGGTCACCCGGACGACGCGCTTTCGGCTTGTAGGTTTTGATCTCATTTCCGGCGCCGTCCATAATCGTCAGCGATAGTTTGGCGCTGTCCGGCGCTTCGGAAAAATAATAATTGATCACGGCCCCGCCGGGCGGGTTTTGCCCCATTGTCGACGGCCCGCGAAAACGAAAACCGCCGCTCACAAGATAAGCGTCGCGCGGTTGGTAGACAAACCAGTCTTTTTTCATCAACTCGTCGGAGAGCTGGTGCAACGGAGTCAGATCATCCATCACCCAAACGGAACGCCCCTGCGTCGCGACGACCAAATCGTTGTTTCTAAGCGCCAGGTCCGTAATCGGCACGATCGGCAGGTTCAACTGGAACGGCTGCCAGTTTGAACCGTCGTCGAACGAAACGTACATCCCGGTCTCGGTTCCTGCATAAAGCAAGCCCTGCCGCTCAGGATCGGCGCGGATCACACGGGTAAAATGCAACGGATCAATGCCGTTGGTGATTTTCGTCCACGACTTGCCATAGTCGGTGGTTTTATAAAGATAGGGCGTAAAATCATCGGATTTGTAGGCCGTTGCGGCGACGTAAAGACCGCCCGGCTCGAAAGGATGCGCATCGATGCTATTGATCTGCGTCCATTCGGGGAGCATCTTCGTCGGCGGCGTAATGTTGTCCCAATTTTTGCCGCCGTCGCGCGTGATGTGAATCAAGCCGTCGTCGGAGCCGGCCCAGATAACGCCCGGTTCGCTGACGCTCTCACAAAGTGCGAAAATTGTACAATAATATTCAACGCCGGTGTTGTCCTTCGTGATCGGGCCGCCGGAAGCGCCGAGCCGCGAAGGATCGTTACGAGTCAAATCCGGGCTGATTTTTTCCCAGCGCTGGCCTTCGCTGGTGGTTTTGTAGAGAAAGTTCCCGGCTGTGTAGAGCACGTTGTGATCGTGGCGCGAGAACAGAATCGGGAAGTTCCACTGGAAGCGCGGATTCATGCCCTCGGCGCCGTGTCCCATCGGATTGTCCGGCCAAACGTTGACCATGCGCGATTCGCGTGTGCGATGGTTCAATCGCTGCAAAAAGCCGCCGTAGGAGCCGCCGTAAACGATGTCGTTGTCCTTCGGATCGGGAGCGATCCAGCCGCTTTCGCCGCCCGCAGTGGACTCCCAGTCGCGCTCGGTAATCGCGCCGAAATCGGAGCGTGAATTGATGCGCTGGGTCGAGTTGTCCTGCTGCGCAACGTAGATTCTGTAAGGGAAGCTGTTGTCCGTGGTCACGCGATAATACTGCGCCGTCGGCTGATTATGGTAAGTGCTGAACCCTTCCCCGGCGTCAAAAGTCACCTGCGCGCCGCCGTCGTCGCCAATGACAAAGTAGCTGGTGTTGTTCGGGTTAATCCACAGATCGTGATGATCCCCGTGCGGCGTGCGGATGCTTTCATAGGTGCGTCCGCCGTCCTTCGAGCGCCAGAACTGGACGTTCAGGACGTAAACCATGTCTTCATTTTGCGGGTCGGCGTAAATGCGCGTGTAGTACCAGGCGCGCTGACGCAGGTTGCGATCCTGATTGATGCGCCGCCAGGAGTCGCCGCCGTCGTCAGAACGGTAAACGCCGCCTTTTTCATTTTCAATAATCGCCCACACGCGATTGGGATTGGCCGGGGAAACGGTCACGCCGCTGATGCCCCAGTTTCCGCCGGGCAGACCGTCGTTGCCGGAAATATTTTCCCAAGTGTCGCCGCCGTCGGTGGAGCGCCAGAGCGCCGAGCCTTCGCCGCCGCTTTCCAGACTGTAGGGCGTACGACGAATGCGCCAAGTGCTAGCGAACATTTTACGCGGATTGGTGGGGTCAAAAATCAGATCAACCGCGCCTGCGTCTGCATTAGCGAACAGGATGCGTTCCCACGTCTGTCCGCCGTCTTTACTCCGGTAAACGCCGCGCTCTTCATTCGGGCCGTAGAGGTGGCCCATAACCGCCGCATAGACCAAATCCGGGTTGCGCGGATGAATGCGAACGCGCGCGATGTGCCGCGAATCCTTTAAGCCAATTTCCGTCCAGGTTTTGCCCGCGTCGACCGACTTAAACATGCCGTAGCCCGACGAAACGTTGCCGCGCACGGTCTTCTCGCCGCCGCCGACATAAATCACGTTCGGGTCCCACTCGCTCACCGCAACCGCGCCGATGGAGCCGCCGAAATAGCCGTCGGAAATGTTTTCCCAGCTCTGGCCGCCGTTTTTGGTGCGCCAAACGCCGCCGCCGGTGCCGCCGAAGTAATAGAGCATGGGATCGCTCGCCACGCCCGTCACCGCCGCTGAGCGCCCGCCTCGATACGGGCCGATGCTGCGATATTCCATCGCATCGAAATACTTCTCGTCCACGCCCGCGTTCTTCTTCTGCGCCAATCCCGCCGTTGAAAACAGCGAAATTGTCAGCAAGCTGAGCAGGCAGCCGGTCATGAGTTTTTTGAAACTTGCCATCTCCTTGTTCCTCCTTTGCATTAAAATGATGAGCCGTCGACAATTTTCCAATTCCCTGAAATCGTCGCTTTTTGATTCTAACGTTTTTTCCGTCTCCAGCCAAACATTTCTTGCCGGAATTTGTCCTCAGCGTCAATAGAAAATCATCGTCCATTCATTTAGCTGCGCCAGCAGACTATTTTTAATTTTTCTTGCATCTTCCCGACGAACTCAAAAAAATTTCAGCAACAGTTCCGACAACAACGAGCTCAGTTTCCGCAAAAAGTTTCGACCGTCTCCCACTTATTTCTCATTTAACTTTTGTTTGTGTAATATTTTTGTTTGGAACTGTTCGGTTTGTCAGGAACCGTCATAAGTAAAGCTTTTTTCCTAAGCAATGGCTGTAAAATTTCCGCACGAAAGTGTTCTCTATGTTTTAATCCCAGATATTCCATGATCTCTCTTGCAGTACGTGCAGAAAGACAATAGCTTAAGATAGCTTGCTCGGTGACTTGCTCGGTGACTTGCTCGGTGACTTGCTCGGTGACTTCTTCGGCAACGGTTTCGTTCATCGGCACTACAATTCGAAACACGTCGCCTTCCAGAAGCTGCGGCTGACGGCCTCCAGAGTATGCGCCGGTATATTTGAAGAGATTCCTTACACCCGAACCCAGCTCATCGGCAAAGCCCATTTCTTTGAAAACACGTGCAATGACAGGGTTTTTGGGAAAAGGCGTGAAGCTGGCTGGATCGATTTCGCCGTGTCCCTGGGAGCGATTTGCATTTTCGAACAACACGCGGCTCCGTTCGATGATCATCTTCGCCGGGTAAGCGTTGGCATATTCCCGGTGGATCAAAATATTCGCCACGGCCTCACGAAAAATTTTGTTGCGCAGACTGATGCGAACGTCGCCTTCCAGGTAAAACGGATCCGGCAGATGTTTGGCGACAAATGCCATCAGTCGGTCATAGCTTTCCAGCAAATTGGTGCGGATGTCGTCGCGGTCATCGTAGCGGTCTAAATTGACCCGGCGTAAAATCGCGTCTGTTTTGTGATGGGGAAGTGCGTTCAAAATGGTCTCATCTTTACCAAACAACAAAATCGCCGCAAGCGTGAAACCTTCTTTGCCCGCTTGCAAATCTTTCTTGTAGAGCTGGGCGCTTTTCAGGAGCGACTCGTCATCCATCTCAAACCACGGATGGCTTCCCCCGTTTTCGTTTTTCGCACGAATGCGTGCACGCTCAATCAAATCAGAGCGGAAATCGGCCAATTGAGCATAGGGATAAATGGTATTTTCGCTATAAACGCTCTGCTTGCGCTGATAAAGCTGCGCGATCCGCGCGGCTTGGCCGGTAATATTAAAATCCCCGTCATCATTGCGATCGAAGAATTGGCCTGCCGTGCAATGCACCTGCGAGCTTTCCGGCACGCGGATGTAAATCACCGTCTGGTCATCAAGAGTAACAACTTGGGGAGACAAATAAAACGGCGGCGATAGCTTTTGTGGATTGTTCAGCGCCGTGGCCAGGCTGTTCAGCATCTTATCGACGGCATTGTAGGCGACGCCAGTGATTTCGCCATTATCCGAAACGCCTAAAAACAAATGACCGCCGTGGCGATTCAGAAAAGCGCAGATTGACTCGAAAACATCTTTGCTGAGCTTGTTTCGAGATCGTTTAAACTCAACCGTCATGCTTTCGCCCTGGTCGATTAATTTTCGTAGATGAGCGTCGTCCATTTCCAAACTCTCTGAATTCACCGTTTCAAAATTCTAACGCTTTTTCCGTCTTCAGCCAAACCATTCTTGCCGGAATTTTGTGTTACAAATATAGAGGTTGACATTGGATGATTTTAGGCGCTTCAGGAAAGAGTGTTTGCAAATTGCGGAGAACCTGTAATTTTAACGAAGTTTTGCTGCGTTTAAAGATTTCCGGCGGTTGCGATTTGCTCCTTTTTCCAGCAGCATTTTTTGTATTTCTTGCCGCTGCCGCACGGGCATGGATCATTACGACCTGTTTTGCTCTTTTTAGACAACCCCGGGATACTGAACGCATCTTCCTTAAACAATTCAAATCGAGGCGGCGGCGTTGATCTCTGCGTCCTGACGCCCATGTATATTTCAACATCTTCGAAATCCCCCATGATAAAGAGATCGACATAGTCACCGTCGAATGCAGAACGAATAATTTCAAGAGATTCCGTCGCTTGAAGATCGACCAAATCACTGATCAAAAATCCATTCAGAGTTGGATCGTTCTTTCGAGCGTTTGTGAGTAATTTTGTAAATATTTTCACACATTGGTCACGTTCTTCGAGATACGCCTTTCCTATATTCCTCAGGCTGCTGGCAGCGCAAATACGCGCATGTACGCCGTGATCATTGCTTTTGAGGTACTTTTCTAGCGCATCGATAGCGGGCGGGCCAATTAGTTCAAATACCTTGGGAAACTCTTCGATTATCCAGTCATCATCCTCATCATCGATTTTGTACAATTCCCCTAACAAAGGCTCTACGGCGGCGCTTGCTTTTAGTTGAGCAAGCGTTCTCCAGGCGTGAATCGGCGCCCACACTTCCAGACTATCAGAATCCGCCCAATTCAAATCTTCATCCAGAACCATGCGGATCAGTTCCGGAACATGCTCGTGCGTAAAACCTAATTTTAAATAATCAGGCCATTTAGCGTGACTTTCTCGACAATCGCCCTGTGTTAAAAGCTTATCGACCGGAGAACTGTAGCTTCTTTCCATTGTAGACCGTTTGAAGGTTTTGAGACGACGTTCAACAACTACTTATCGAAAAACGCCAACAACTTTGCAAAAAATTCTTCTTTCATCTTATCCGCATCGATGGCTTTAAAGTAGTGAATCTCTCTACCGCCATTGTCCGCTGAGGTGATTATGGTCACCTTTTCCGTCCATTCGGGATGAAGCATGGCTTGCACCAAAGCCAAATCCCAGATCGCGCGTTTCTTTCGCAGACCGTCCAGGTGGTTGAACCAGCGATCACACAACAAATCTCCGAGCGGATGCTTGCCCCTGAGCTTTTTCTCAGTTTCCGAGAATTCAAACTCCATGTTCAAAGCGACGCTTATGGGCATGACATGCATTTCCACTTTCGATCTTAGCATGATCGCCAAGGCTTGCACGTCCATCACGCAATTGAAATCCGTTTGAGACAGAATATTGTTCTCAAAATCGTAATCGGTTCCGAGCCAGTATAGTTTTATGCGGGATTCGATGGAAGGGTCGATGTAGATGGCCGAGGATACATTGGTCAAAGCGCCAAGCGCAATGACTGTGAGCTTTTGTCCTTCAGGCATGAACTTGGCCTGCTTGATAATTTCATACGCCGCCGCTGAGTGCTGGGCTTGATCGCCCCAATCGTACATGCGCGCCGCCCCGCCTCTTCTCGTTTTGACTGACAGACCAAGATGCCCTAATATCATCTGATTGATTCGATGGCTGTTCTCCATAGACTGCGGCTCGGCCCAGTGACTGGTTTGCCAATGTGTTGCGTTAAGAGCCAGAATATTCCATGAAGGTTCAATCAACGCGCGCGATACGGCAAAAAGGTCATCGACTTCATTTCCGGTGTCAGCATCCAAAATGACGGGTTGTTTCTCCTGCCCAAAAATACAAGGGCATGTGAGCATAATTAACAACAAGACACAGGTTTTCAAACTTGTATTTTTTCTTCGCAGTCGATGATAGAAACTGGGCAAACGGTGGCGATGATTGGTCGTATTCAATCAACTTTTCCTTTCGGGACAAAAGTTTAATAAATGAATTAATTTACAGCCATTTAGCCGTTAGCATCCCCGAGCGCAGTTCCGGTTTGCCCCTTAGATTGTTTGATCTCCATTTCGCTTTCCATAAGCGCTCTACACCCTACCATTAGTTTTATCATTTTCCTTGTCGGGTGTAGAGCGAATGAAAGCCGTGACGACCAGGGCAGTCGTCACGACGCAAGGTTAGTTGATTTTTAGCGGTTCATAAGTCTCAAAAAGCGAAATGTTCGCGGCGTCAACGGCCTTGGTGTAGGCCGCCCAATCATCTGCGAAGAACGCATTGATTTGTTCGAGCGCGCCTTCCATCGCTTCCATCGCTTGCTTGGCGACGATTTCTTCCGTTTTACCGGGCATATCGAAGCCGTTTTGCAAGTAGCGACGGGCCGTGAAAACCTTTGACATCACCGTATTCGGATCGCGGCTAAAGCCTTGCGGAGCCGGTTTGCCATTGAGTACGGCATTCAGTTCTTTAAGCTTATCGCCGATCTCTTTCGCCTGCTTTTTCAACGCTTTCGCGTCGTCATCCTTACGGTCAGCCAAGCGACCGTTAACCAATTTGACCGTTTCACCGGCTTTGGTCATGCGTTCCATCGCCTTGCCAAGCACCGCCATTTTCGGCGCATACTTATCATAAAGAGCATCGCGCGCTTTCAATGCCGCTAATGAAACTTCGACGCGAGGATCCATTTTCACGTTGACAGTCGTCTCGGAAGTGTTTTCTCCGTGACTCAAACGAACCGTATAAGTTCCCGGAAGGACGCCAGGGCCGCCCGGTTCTTCGTTGCGGCGCTCTTGACCCCCGCGACGAAAACGACGGAACGGATTCGGCATACGAACGCCTTTGCGCTCCAGTCCCCAGCTCATGCGGTTCAATCCGGGCTTGGCTTCACGCGTAAATGTGCGAATCACTTCGCCGTCAGCATTCAAGACCTCAAACTTGACGCGGTTGCCTTGAGGTCCGCGTCCTCTCGGTCTGCCGGCCGGCGTGTCATCAGAGCCGTTGCGCCCGTTTGTCATGTTGGCGCCGTTGGTCATTTCCGCTTTTTTCGGCGGATTGAATGCAAACGTAATCATGGCGCCGCGCCTGCGGTTTTCGCCGCGGAAGATAGCGTTGCCATAAAAACGCGTCCCCGCCGCTTGCTGGTTGATCGCGTGGTAAGCGTCCGGTGCGGTAAAAGTGTACAGCGGTTTGTCGAGCAGGTCAGCGCCGTCGCGCGCCAGTTCACGCAAAGGCCGAATGTCGTCCAGAACGTAGAGCGAGCGGCCGAACGTGGCGATAGCGAGATCATGTTCCGTCGGGTGGATGACCAAATCCATCGTCGAAACGGTCGGATAGCCGTTCGTCCACTTAGTCCAATTTTCGCCGAAATCGATGCTGACGTAAAGCCCGAATTCCGTACCCAAGAAAAGAAGATTTTCTTCTTCCGGATCTTGCGCTATGGCCAACGCAAAACCGGCAACGTCTTCGTCATTCGCCAATGATTTCCAGGATTTGCCGTAGTCTTTGGTGTGGTAAACGTAGGTTTCCCAGTTGTTGCGCCGGTGATCGTCGAAAACCACAAACGCTTCGCCGCCGTTGCGCGTTGAGGCGCGGATTTGCGGAACCCATGTACCTTCCGGCGGGCCCTTTTTGATATTTTTGATCACATTCGTCCAGGACTCGCCGCCGTCTCGGGTGATCTGAATGTTACCATCGTCGGTGCCGACCCACATCACGCCCTGCTCGACCGTGCTTGGCTCGATGGCCAAAATTGTGGTGAAGTTTTCCGCGTTCGTAACGTCGTAGGTCAAGCCGCCGCTTACGAGCTGCTTTTGCTTCTCAGGATCGTCGGTCGTAAGATCAGGCGAGATCACTTCCCACGTGTCGCCGCGATTCGTGCTTTTGTGGACGAACTGGCTGCCGTAGTAAATGGTTTTGTCATCGAACGGATCGTGTGCGATGGCGGCGTTCCAGTTAAAACGCAGTTGCTCGCCGTCAGCATGGACAGGCTTCACAAACTTCGAATGTCCGGTCTTTAAATCAACACGACCAACGTTGCCGCCCTGCGACATGGCGTAAACATAGCGCGAATCGCTCGCATCCGGCAGAACGTCGAAGCCGTCGCCAAAGAAAATTTCCTGGAAGTAGCCGTTACGGATACCGCCGGATTTGAAAGCGTAGGCTGGGCCGTGCCACGAGCCGTTGTCCTGCATCCCGCCCATAATGTTGTAAGGAAAATCGTTGTCGACGTTTACATGGTAGAACTGGCCGACAGGCAGGTTCTCAACAAAATGCCAGGTCACGCCGCGATCACGAGAAATCGCCGCGCCGCCGTCGTTGCCGTCAATGATAAAATTAGGATCGTCCGGATGAATCCAGAAGGCGTGGTGATCGGGGTGAACGCTGGTTTGACGGTTAAAAAGCGATGCGAAAGTCTTACCGCCGTCTTCGGAGACCGTGACCCCGGAATGTAGACTGTAAAGACGATTTTCGTTCTTGGTATCAGCGTGAATTTCAAAATAATAGAACGGCCGGTTACCAATGCCGCGATCTTCGGAAATTTTGCTGAAAGTGGCGCCGCCGTCATCGGAGCGGTAGAGCGCGTTTTTCTTCGATTCTATCAGAGCCCAAACGCGATTCGGATTGGCGCGGGAAATAGCCAGCCCCATGCGGCCGAGATCGCCTTTAGGAATGCCGTCTTCGCTGGTGCGCTGAACCCAGGTTTCGCCGCCGTCGTGGGTGACGTAAAGCCCGGAAGTTGGGCCGCCGGAAGTCATGAACCAAGGCAAGCGGCGGAATTCCCACATCGCGACGAAAATCTTGTTCGGGTTCGTCGGATCCATCACCATTTCGGCAACGCCGGTTCCCGGACCGTTGTAGAGAATTTTGTTCCAGGTCTTGCCGCCGTCGGTGGTTTTGTAAACGCCGCGCTCTTCATGGTCGCCCCAGGCCGAGCCTTGAACGCCAGCGAAAACGACGTTTGGGTTACGGGGATCGATGATCATGCGATGGATATTCCGGGAATTTTTCAGCCCCATAAATTTCCAGGTTTTACCTGCATCCATCGATTTGAAAACGCCGTCGCCGCTGTTTTGCGTGTTGCGCGGATTGCCTTCTCCCGTGCCAACCCAAACCACGTCCGGGTTGTTTTGGTCGATGGCCAATGCGCCTATCGAGGCGACTGGTTGATCGTCAAAAATGGGCTTCCAGTCAACGCCGCCGCTGGTGGATTTCCACAGACCGCCGGAGGCCGTGCCCAGATAAATAATGTCCGTGTCGTCCAGAACAACGTCAATCGCCGTGACGCGTCCGCTCATGCCGGCCGGGCCAATGCTGCGAGCCTTCATGCCTTCCAGCTTTTTCATGTCGAGCTTTTGCGCACTTGCATTTTGCACCCCGATGCTAAAAGCCAACAGCAAAACGCACGAAATCGTCGTAAAAACTTTCTCCAGGTTACGCTGAGTGTTCATAAAACATCTCCTCCTTGGTTTTGTGAAAAGTGAGCATGTAAAGAAATCGGTTTGTTGAGCGTGACTTCGCGGTTCCGAAATCGTGGCAAGCGGTTAAATTGGAATTTTGGAGTGATAAGGCCTGGATTATTGGAATCCATTCGGGGAGAATAAAATTGAAGTCACACGTTCAATCGAATTTCACGGATTGAAGATAAGGCGGGGGCAATGACAAGGCAAGCGCAATCAGGCGACTGCCTCCAATTGCCTGCCCGGCCTTCGAATGAACCATTCCGCAAAAACGAGATTGGGAACCCAACATAGCCAAGAAATAACGATGTAAGAAGGCAGAAAGGCCCACTCCATCACGCCCTGGAAAATTCCCAACCAAAGCCGGAGCGTGACGGCGGCGAATGTCAGTGCGTAGCTGCGAATCATCCAGTCGTTGTGCGCTTGAATATCGTAAATGCGGATTTTCCGCCAAGCCTGGCCTGTGGATATTAGCCATGAGATCGCCAATAAAGCAAAACCGGTTTTTGAAACCCAATTGCCTGTAGCATAGAAGGCTAAAAATAGTCCGCTGAGACCGCCCGGGCCAAGAATAGAAAAAACATAGACTTTACCCATTCGCTGGTGCCAAGTCATACTCTTGCTGCGATCATTGTTGGCGAATTGAAACGCTCCTGTCGCCAGCGCAACAAGACCCCCTGCAATGTGGCAGTAAAACGCGAACTTCCAATCGAAGCGGTTAATCAATTCGCCCTTATCGAAAAGAATGCCGGTTTTCTCAAACGACAGATATTGCGCGGCATAAAGAGCGACGCCAACGGCAAAAAACGCCATTACGCCCCAGATCATTTTTGAAGCAAATCGTTTCATTTTCAATCGTTTTTTGTTCTTGCTTTGATTGAATGATTTAAAGTTTTCAATCACTCTCGCAACGCTTTGCGTACGGTTGAATCACAAGACTGCCTCGCTCTAAAATTAGATCGTTGTCTTGCTACGTTTTAATTTTCTCAGGGTTAAAAAATAGTTTTGGGGAGAATGCGGGGCCAAAGAGAGCGCTACAAACAAAAAAGCCCCCAGCTTACGCCAGGGGCCCGGAGGGAGGAAAAATGAGATCTATAAAAATCTATAACCGGTTCCGTGTATCGTCTCAATATATTGAGACGGGTATTTATACTCGCCAAGCTTCTCGCGAAGGCGTTTGATGTGTACGTCCACGGTACGATTTGTAACGAAAACCTTTTTGCCCCAGACTCTCTCCAGAATCTCTTTTCTGCTGAAGACGTTGTTGCGACGTGAGGCCAGTAGATAAAGCAACTTGAACTGGATGTAAGTCAAGTCGATCGGTTTGCCGGCCTTTCGTACTCGATGCTCATCCAAGTCAATTTCAATATCTTTCACACGGATTTTTTTGTTATCCGCCAATGTGATACGTCGAACAATCGCCTTGATCTTTGCAGCCAATTCGCGCGGCCTTATCGGCAGACAGAAAACATCATCAGCGCCGCTTTCGAGGCCTCTGATTCTGACGTTTTCATCATCGCAGTTTGACAAAAGAATCAATGCGGATTTTCTTGCTACCAAATCATCTTTGAGTTCCAAACAAACTTGCCACCCTTCCTCCCCGAAATGCTTCGTGTTTACGATAATCGCAGTCGGTTTTTCACGCGTTGCGATCTCCTGCGCAATGTCTATCTCAGCAGAAAATTTCAACCCGAAACCGTCTCTTTGCAAAGCCGTCGCCAAAGAGGAAATTTCGTCGTTGCTTTTACCGAAGTAGAGCACTGTCCCTTTATCCATCTTCTCCTCCAGATGTTGATGTTATTCCTTTGAACAAATGGCAAAAATCATCCTTGATTTAAAGGGCGATGGGAAGAAACGGCTCCGCACCAAAAAACGCTGCATATCCTAAGCTGTTAATACGTCCTGTCCTGGCCAAATACGATGTATTTTCTAGTCGTTTTCGGCGCGAAGCCAAGAAAGCGCCATCGTCGCTTTCGAATCATTCCCGTCATTATTCATGCTCTACAAGCAAGCAATATGCCAAAAACCATCTCGATCACGCGCCGTTTTCGTATTGTTGAAAAGCTTTTTAGCGAACGTCCCTAAAATTAATTATAACAGAAGGTTAGAAAACTATGTTAGTACGTGAGAAATTAGCGGCGGGTTCTGATTTGAAGTAGAGCGAATTTTCCAATTTAAGCAATAGCTCTGAAATCGATCAAATGCGATGGTCAATTGTCATCCAGCTTTTGGGCGCTATCTGTTCGGGAGTTGGTCGCTACAATGAGTTTTTTAACGCCTGCGCCCCGCGCGACGTCCATCGCCAAAACGACTTGCCCGTGCGCCGTCTCTTTATCGGCTTTCAAGGTCAAGGTCTCATCTTCCATTTCATCCGCGACGGCTTCAATGGCTGATTTCAGACTATCCGAATTGATCGGCGCGTTATTGAGAAAAAACTCACCTTCCTTGGTGATGTACAACGTGTATTGCTTCTTTTCACCGATTTCTGCGCTTTCGGCCTCGGGCAACGTCAACTTCATGCCAGGCTCTTCGAGAAAAGTCGATGAGACCATAAAAAAAATGAGCAGCAAGAAAAGTACGTCAATAAGTGAAGTAATATTGACCAACGGTTTTCTTTTTACTTTCGGCTTTATCTGCAACTACGCCGCCTCCCGATCTGCTGCAGTCATATTTTTGAGTTTTTCGATCAAGTCAGAGCTGAATTTCTCAATATCCAGAACCAAATTCTCGGCCTTGTCGATAAAGTAATTGTAAAACACAACCGCAGGAATGCCGATTGAAAGTCCGATGATCGTAGTAATCAAAGCTTCGCTGATACCTCCGGAAAGCGCCGTCGCCTGCCCAACGCCGATTTCTGAAATGACGTTAAAAACTCTCAAGATGCCGATCACCGTGCCCAACAACCCTAGCAACGGCGCCACTCCCGCAACGGTTTCGAGCGCGACCAAACCTTTTTCGAGCCGTCTTACCTGGTGGCGTCCGGTTTCTTCCACCCGCTCTTTTATCTCATTTTTGGGCAACTGGCGAAAGTTCAGGACTTCGAGCATGATGCCGGCAAACGGGCCGGGATGCAGTTCACAGACTGTAATCGCCGTCGAGACGTCTTCTTTATTTTTAATTTTGACAATAGTACTTGCGATCTCGGGGATAATGATTTTTTTTGCGCGTAAAGAATATAGTTTTTCGAGGACGACCGCCATACCAATAAGCGAGCAAATCGCCAAGGGAATCATCATTATGCCGCCGCTTACCAAAAATTCCCAGACTGTTCGAATAGAATCCATCAGCTTCCTTATTTCAAATAATATTTCTTCCGATCTTCAGCAATTTCAACGACGCCGGAAAATTCCTGTTTGCATTGGACAACAACATCGATCTCTTCACATTCCGGATAAAGATGCGTTAAAACGACTCTTTTTGCATGGCAAGCAGAGGCAATTTTGCCAACTTGAGAAGGGCGCAAATGCGTGTCCATCGCGGGCGCTTGATCAGGGAAAGCGCATTCAATAAGCAAAAGGTCTGCGTCACGACTTAGTTCAATGACGTTCTCGCCGTAACCTGTGTCACCGGTAAACACAAAAACGCCTGATTCGGTTTCAAAGCGATATCCGTTGACCGGAATGCTGTGATACATCGGCAGCGTTTCGACTTCGATATTTTGAAATCGAAAGCGTTGATCTTCCACTTCTTCAAAAGTCATTTCAAACGGCATTTCCAAGAGCCACTCGCCATGAACTGCAGCCAGCTTTTCATGCCACGCCTTCAGTCCCGGCGGCCCGATAACTCGCAAACCGCTTTTTCTGGCTTTTCCAGGCGCATACTTGGTCGCCCAGAGAAAGGGGACAAAATCAGCAATATGATCAATATGAAAGTGAGAGATGAAAATCGTCTCTATGCTTTTATAATCCAATCCGCTCTCCAGCATCCGACGAAGAGAACCTGCGCCGATATCGACCAAAGCCGCCTCGCCGTCCAGAAAAAGATGATAGCTCGCCATCGAGCGGTTCAGCGTCAGCGAACATGTTCCCGATCCGAGAATTGTCAGTTCAAATCCCACTGCAAAACGTCCTTCGTTTTATAAATACAGCATCCAAAACTATGCGCCTTCAAAAGCAGTAAAACAGCTAAAATTATACATTGATCATAGCAAAGCTCAAACGACAAACAGACTAACTTATCCAAAAACCAACTCATCCGGCAATGCATAAACGAATACATGGTTCATCAGTCATCTTTAAGTTGCCCTCGTATTTCAGATGTGATATTTTTGCTTTTTCTTTAGAAGTGAACTCCTATTTATGAATAAGAGCGCTTAATAGAGTGCGATGTTTATTTCTGACCTGAGGCGATAACGGAGGAAAGAGAATTGGATCTGTTTGAAAAATGTCGTGCATTCACTCGCGCCAACCAGGCTCGCGAAGAAGGCTGGTACCCGTATTTTAAAGAGGTCGAGAGCGGAGCCGGCCCGGAAGTCATGGTCGACGGGCGAAAGATGATCATGATTGGCTCCAACAACTATTTGGGATTAACGCAGCATCCAAAAGTGCTCGAAGCCGCGCGTGCAGCCGTCTCAAAATACGGTTCCGGGTGCACGGGCTCCCGATTTCTGAACGGCACATTGGATATTCATACGGAACTGGAAACGCGCCTTGCAAATTTTGTCCAAGCTGAATCCGCGCTCGTTTTTTCAACCGGTTTTCAAACAAACCTGGGCACGATTTCGACGGTTATTGGCAAGAACGACGTTATTTTTGCAGATCGCGGAAACCATGCAAGCATCGTAGACGGCTGCCGTTTGAGTTATGGCCGTTTTCTGAAATATAAGCACAATGACATTGAGCATCTCAAAGGCTTGCTTGAAAGAAACGCCGACGATTCAGGAAAATTGATTGTCACGGACGGCGTTTTTAGCATGGAAGGCGATATTGTCGACTTGCCCGCCATCCACGCACTTGCGCAAGAGTACGACGCACGCGTCATGGTTGACGACGCCCATTCCGTCGGCGTGCTTGGCAAACTCGGTCGCGGCACCGCGGAGCATTTTGGCATGAGCATGGAAGATGTTGACTTGGTGATGGGCACATTCTCAAAAAGCTTTGCATCGCTCGGCGGATTTATCGCCGGCAAGCACTATGTTGTTGATTATATCAAACATCATTCACGCCCCTTTATCTTTTCAGCGAGCATGCCGCCCGCCGCCGTCGCCACTGTCATTGCAGCGCTTGACATCATCGAGAACGATCCTGAACCCCTGGAAAAACTCTGGCAAAACGTCCGAAAAATGAAGAAAGCGTTTGACGAAATGGGCTTCAACACCGGCCACTCGGAAACGCCCATCATCCCCATCCATATCGGCGATGATATGGCGACTTTTAATTTCTGGAAATCATTGTTCGAAAACGGCGTTTTTTCCAACCCGTCAATCGCCCCCGCCGTTCCGCCCGGCCAAGGCATTATTCGGACAAGCTATATGGCGACGCACACCGATGAAATACTAGATCGGGTTCTGGATATTTTCCACAAGCTTGGCAAAAAATTCCAGCTCATATAGACCTGTTCCTTGTTGCAGAATTAGTGATTTAACAAATTCGTTTTAGTGTAAGGCTGCACCTTATGTGCGGCCTTTCTTATTCAAGGAGGCCTTGAATTTCAGTGAGTGATATTCAAATCGTCAAAGTCGAATCTCAGAGTCAGTTGAAAACGTTCATCCGCTTGCCTTGGAAAATCTATCGAAACGACTCCAACTGGGTTCCGCCTCTGATTATGGACATAAAAAACCTACTAAATCGACAGAAGAACCCATTTTTCCAACACAGCTCCGCTGACTATTTTCTCGCTTACAAAAATGGCCAACCGGCAGGGCGCATTGCGGCAATCTTGAACAATAACCACAATGAATTTCACGGCGAGAAGACCGGCTTTTTTGGTTTTTTCGAAAGCATCGATGATCTTGAGGTCGCCAAAGCGCTTTTTAGCAAGGCTGAAGAATGGGTCAAAAGTAAAGGCCAGGAACGTTTGCGCGGCCCGATGAACTTCACGACGAACGACACGTGCGGCATGCTTTTGGAAGGCTTTGATCTGCCGCCGATGATCATGATGACGTACAATCCAAGTTATTACAATGGCTTGTTGCAGAGCCTTGATTATGAAAAAGCCGAAGATTTACTCGCCTACAAAATGCTCACAGCGCAACGAATGGGCGATCGCATTTCAAAACTCGCCGACCTCGTTCGCCAAAAAGAGGGAATCACTGTTCGCCAAATAAATATGAAGAATTTTTGGCAAGAGGTGAAGTTCGTCCACCGGATTTATAACGACGCCTGGAGCAAAAACTGGGGTTTCGTGCCGATGACGGATGCGGAGTTTCACCATCTGGCAAAAGAGTTAAAACCCGTGGTCGATCCTCGCTATGCGCTCATTGCGGAACTAGACGGGGAACCAATCGGCTTCGGACTTTCATTGCCGGATTTCAATCAGGCGCTTATCAAAATCAACGGCAGGCTTTTCCCGTTCGGGCTTCCAAAATTGTTGTACCATGCCAGGAAAATAGACCAGATTCGCGTTATCATTCTTGGAGTGATAAAAAAACACCAGCATACGCGCGGACTGGGATCACTGCTTTATCAGGAAACTTATGATCGGGGGGTCAAACATGGGCTAACTGGCGGGGAATTTTCGTGGATTCTGGAATCAAACAAGGCAATGAACTCGGCGGCGCGCATCATGGGCGCCCATGTCTACAAACGCTACCGAGTTTATGAAAAATCGTTACTCTAACCAATAAATTATGCGACCGCAGCCTTCACAATTGATGACTTGCTCACTGCGCTGCGCATGGGTAATCAAGTATGTCGGCAGTTTCATAAAACATCCCAGACACGTGTCGCCGCGGATGGGAACAATCGCCCGCTTATACTTGCCGCGCAAGCGTTCATAGCGCCCCACGAACGGCTTGTTGAGCTTTTCAACCAGCTCGGCGCGCGCCTTTTCCAATTTCTCTCTGCCTTCTTCATGCACTTCAAACCCCAGTTTCTGCACTTCGCCTAATTCTTCGATCATGAGATCAAGGTCTTGCAAAGAGGCGAGCAATTCTATTTGATGTTTCACAGCCATAACTTACTCTCCTGTCAAAACATTTTTGAATGACTCGAAACTGTCGACTTCGAGAAGCTTCTGCCGGTTTTCATCAACATTCAAAAACTCAACCAGACGCCCCAGCATCGGCAAGTAGCGACTCTTTTCTTCCGTTGGGGGTGCAACAATCATAAAAACGAGGTGGACGGGCTCGCCGTCAATTGCACTCCAGTCTATGTTTCTCTTTGTTTTGCCGAAAGCCACAATAATGTCGCTCGTCGCAGTGCTGCGGCCGTGCGGGATGGCGATTCCGCGGCCAATTCCCGTACTTCCAACGGACTCTCGTCGGTGAATCATTTCCATCAACATGGATTTTTGACGAACCACCCCGCTTTCAACAAACGTCTCGGCAAGCTCGTCCATGATACTCTCTTTCTTTCGCGACTTCAACTCCGTCACAAACCGGTCTTCACTGAAAAAACTCAATACTTCCGAAATCTGCATCAAACCTCCATTCGCCTCTGCTCACCACTACTTTCAATGAATTTGCGTATCGCCGGTACAATAAAAACGTCGGAGAGATCTTCTTCGACGAGCGATTGCGCTATGAGAATATTCTTTTGCGGCGCGGTCAAGGACTTGTTCAGCAAACAAATCTTATCATCGCCAACGCGGCAGATTCCGCCCCTGAAATCACCCTTTTCATAACGCACTTCTATATTAAGCTGACTCAGCAAATCTTCTAAATTGGAAAGAAGATTTTCATCGTCAAGATTTTCGCCTGTATTTTTCATTTAGCTTTAACCGCGCACGCAATTGCGCAGTCTCACAATAATTCTTCCGCTTTCCGGCGCTTCAGAATGTCAACGACCCGCTTCACATCTTGCACTCTATCGCGAGGGCAGATGAGGAGGGCGTCGTCCATATCGACGACAATAAAGTCGTCTAGACCAATAGCGGCAATTGTTTTTCCGCCGCTTTCAGCACTAAAAAAGGAATTCTTGGTGTCAACTAAAATATCGCGTTCCCCGGCGACGTTGCCGTCATCGTCTTTCGCTTGAATTTTATAGACTTCCTCCCAGCTTCCCAAGTCATTCCATCCGAAATCGCCGGGTAAAACCATGACGTTTTTTGCATATTCCATAACGCCGTAGTCTATACTAATGCTCTTGATTTGGCGATAAACGCGCTCCAAAGTCGCGGCTTCATCCTCTTCGCCAAATGCGGTGCGTATTGTATTCAGACCGTCGTACATATCAGGCAAAAGCTTTTCGATCTCGGAAAGTATCACAGAGGTTTTCCAGATAAAAATGCCGCTGTTCCAGAGGAAGTCCCCGCTCTCCAGAAATCGTTTTGCGGTGCCAAGCGTGGGTTTTTCCGCGAAGGTTTTGACCTTGTACGCCGCCGCCCCGTTCTCTGACGTCACGGCTTCGTCCGTGTGCTGGATATAGCCGTAGCCGGTGGCTGGATAGGTCGGTTTAACGCCCAAAGTCACCAGCGCACTTGTTTTGCCGGCGATTTCGGCGCCTTGCTGGAGCCGTTGCAGGAAACTATCTTCATCGCCGACCAAATGGTCTGCCGGCAGAACGACCATCACCGCATCTTGCTCCGCCTCGTCGATGTGCAGAGCGCCAAGACCTATGCAAGGGGCCGTGTTCTTGCCTTGCGGTTCAACAATTAAATTTTGAGAAGGGATTTCTGGAAGCTGGTCGGCTATTGCGGAAATTTGGACTTTGGTGGAAACAATGAAAATTTTTTCTGCGGGGATAATCGGTTTTAAGCGCTCAACGGTTTGCTGAATCATCGTGCTTTCGCCGTGAATCTTCAGCAATTGTTTTGGGTGTTTTTTGCGGCTGCGAGGCCAAAATCGGGTGCCGCTTCCTCCGGCCATAATCAGTGCATACATCATCCTGAACCGTATTTATCGACAAAAATTGATGTGTCGGGTGAGAATTTAGAGGAATTTTTAGAATGCGGAAACTAAAGAAAGTGACATTCAAAATCAAGAAAATTAACTTTACAAAATCGTCGAAATCGCATCGTCCCTAAAGGTGGAAACTTTGTTAAAAGCAAGCGCCTTGTCATAGTCGCGGTCGATGACGGAAGTGGCCATGGCCGCGAAGTACTGCGCCAAATATTCTGACTGCAGAAACGACAGTCGCGAAAAATTTTCCAGAAAATAGAGCCAATCTTCGCCCAAAGTGAACTTTAAGGGGGCAAAACGCGAGTGATTCCAGAAGTGCCACAGCTCACGCCAGCAAGCGTAGCGATATTTCAACTCTGGAGCGCAGCCAGGAAACATTTCTTCCCAAAATCGATTCAGATTGGTCGTAAAAATATCTATGGCCAAAACGTCAGGGCGAAATTGGCTGTAGCAGTTTTCATCGGGTGAAAGTTGAGAATCTTCATCGTGGAAAGTGAGTGACACCCCCTGAATCGCAGCAATGGAAAATGGATTGTCCCCCATCGACAGCGTCAGAGCGTCCCAAAATCTTCGAATATCTTCATGAAATGCTTCTCGATTGTCAATTACCCGAACCATAGGAAACGCTCGCTTCAAGTTCGATTCTTTTTCATTTTAGGCGGACGGGCAGTATAACAAACGCCAAAAGATTTTCCCAAATAAAAATTGCGAAAATATAAAATTAATCTTCGTCGCTGAAAGCGTAGAGAGCTTTTTCCGTTCTCACATAAATCTTGCTCTCGCAAAGCGCCGGAGTCGCCATAATGCGCTCCTGCAAATCGTTCTTTGCCAAGACCGTCAACGCATCGCCCGGCTTAAAAACTGTAATTACGCCGCGCGCGGATGATGCGAAGATTTTGCCGTCCCCAACAACCGTGGAAGCATAATACGGTCCGCCCGAACCGAGCTTTTCCATGTATTTCAACGCGCCTGTCTGAGCGTCCAGGCACGAAATTATGCCGCCGTTTTTCAAAATATACACGTTGCCGTCGAGATAGAGCGGGGAAGGAATTTCCGGCACGCCGCGAATGTGTTTCCAGACAATTTCCGGTTCTTGCCCGTCATCGCGCGGGCGAATTGCCAAAAGCGCGTTTTCTTGCTCAAAGCCGTCGACCCAGGCGACGATTTTTGCCCACTCTTTTTCGCTGATTTGATCGTCCCGGTTCACGTCCAAAAATCTAAAAAAGATCGACAGCGGATGATCGCCTTCACCGTCTGCATCGTGGCGTGACAAAATGCTTTTGTTTTTCTTGGATTCCTCGCGATTCAACTGGCCGTTCTTGTCGGCGTCATACTTTTCCAGCAGGGTCTTGAACTCAGGCAAGCCTTCAACTTCCAAATTGGTTTTCATATTGTACGAAGTCACGAAAACCATACCGTCGCCGATGACTGGCGTGATGCTCGGTTCATCCGCAAGACCGGGCACGGCCCAGCGTTCTGAGCCGTCTTTCAAATCATAAGCTTTTAACCACCACACGCCGTAGACCACGAGTTCGTCAACGCCGTTTCTGCGCCACAAAGTCGGCGTAGACCAGCCCGAACCAAAGCCTTCCCGCTCAGTTCGCCAAACAGTCTCGCCGGATTTCGGATCGATGGCTTCCAGCCAGGATTTTTCGTTCGAATCATGATTAAAAATCAAAAAGTCCCCGGCGATGATCGGCGAGGCCGCTGAACCAAAAGTATTTTTCGGAATCGGCAACGGTCTTTGCCACAAAACTTCGCCGGAGAAATCGTAGCACAGCAAGCCGTACGAACCGAAATAGACGAAAACCCTTTGGCCGTCCGTCACCGGCGTTGAGGCGGCGGGGCTGTGTATTTTATGGCCTTTTTCAATTTTTTCCGCCGGAGCTTCTCGCCGCCAAAGAACTTTGCCGTCCGATCGGTTAAAGCAAAGCGTCGTCAGTTTCTCATTCTCAAACGCTGTCAGGAAAATTCGCTCGTCCCAAATAATCGGCGAAGAGTGGCCAGGGGCAAGCGGCGTCTTCCAGAGCACATTGGTTGAATCATTAAAAACGGCGGGCAGAGATTGAGCATCCAAAGCAACGCCTGCGCCGCCCGGCCCGCGAAACTGTCCCCAGTTTGTCCGCTCAGATTTTGACCAAAGTCCGAGCAATGCCGTTGCGCCCAGCAACAACGCGAAAATTCTTCGTATTTTCATGAGCTTCCCTTGTTTGAGAATGCCGCGCCCGCCCAATAACCGCCAAGTCCGCCGACGCCGCCGGCCAATCCCGCAATCACGGCGGTGAAAATAAACAAAAGCCACGAGACCGGCATACGCAACAACGTCGCCGTTCGTCCAAAAATGACGTCAGCGCCATTAATATAGAAGAATAATCCGGCCAACAACCAAAGCAATCCAGCCGCAATAAACCCGACTTTGAAGCCTTCTTTCGCGGAGTCGCAAAGAAATATTGCGCCGGCAAAAGGTACGACCAAAATCCACCACCAAAACGGCGTAAATATTTGCAAAATGAGCATTGCAACAAAGCAAATTGCGATTCCAATCATTGCCGCCTCATCATCATTTTGTGTTCAATGCTTTCGTTGTTTTCATCGGGCGATTTCAAGAATAACAGCGAAAACGTTTTACCTTCCACCCAATCGTCAACCATGTCGTCATAAAAATATGATCCCGGATTCCCGGATTGTCCGCCCGGATAAACGCCCCAGCCCTTCACCTCAGGGCCAAGCTCGACCACCATGCGCCATGACGGTCCGAAAAACCGCCCCGTCGCGTTGACGATTCCGCCGTTGCCGTTGGTAAACAGACGGTCGCGCCCCAGTCCGGGCAGTCTCGCTATGTGTCGAATATCCGTGCCGCGCGCCTTTCCCCACGCCCAATCTTTGCCCAAAGCGCCAAAGCGTTTTTCCAGTTTTTCCGCCGCTTGCCGAAAGGCCAGAAGAGCAAGACTGGGCAACGTTTCCTTTTCGTCGGTTTTTTTGTTGTCAAAAAACGGGCTGTCCGACTGATTGAGAATTAAATCGAAGGTCACGTCGGAACGTGGCCAGCGCAAATTTCCGTTTTCGCGCTCCATCTCATCGTCCCAAATCAGCTCGTACAAGAAATCCGCCCATTCTTCGTAGATCGTCGGCGCATCCCAGAAAGCGTTGTTCTCATAATTCCAGGCCTTGAGCGATTTCATCATCGCTTTTTCATTTTGATTGAGACTATCTTCGGGAATTATCTCGATTAGCCGAGGCAAGATGGTTCGGGCGGCCAGATTGGCGTTATCCAATTGCAGAGCCATCATGTCCCGCGGGGCGGCGCCTTGCAACGCTTCCAAGCGCTCGTTAATGCGTGCGCCGCGCGTAAAAGACGCCCAACTCGACCCCAAATAGTACGGATAATTCGGATCGGTCGGATTTTGATTCGCCGAACTAACAAAACCGCGCTCCGGATTTTTCACATGCGGATTGTGTTCCTTCGGCACCCACCCTTGCCAATCATGCTCAGGATTCGAGCCGTCCAAAATAAATTTCCCCTGTCCAGGCCAGCGTAGAGGAAATTTTCCATTGTGCCAAATGGCGATATTATTGTGAACGTCAGCGTAGACGAAGTTTTGCGCCGGATAATCATAATCTTTGAGCGCCGATAAATAATCGTCGTAGTCTTGCGCACGGTTCAGTTTGAGAAAAGCGTTCAATTCATTCGAAGGCTCATGCGGCGCCCAACGCATGGCCGCTCCCGGCGCCACCTGACTGTTCGCGCTCACATTTCCCGCGTTTTCAAAAGCCACGACCGGGCCGTGGTGCGTGTAAAAAACCGTGTCAAGCACCGTTTCGCCGCCGCGAATCTTTATTTCTTCGATGCGCATTTTTGTCGGTCGCCAATCACCGTCATAAAAATATTCAGTGCGTGAAGCGTCCTTAAATTTAATCTGATACCAATCCAAAACGTCCGACCCGGCGTTGGTCACGCCCCAGGCTGCGCTCTCGTTAAAGCCGATGATAACGGCCGGGCTGCCCGGCAGCGTCACGCCGTAGACGTTTACGCCAGGCGCGTTCAATTGCATCTCATACCAAATAGAAGGCAGACTCAAGCCGAGATGCGGGTCATTGCTCAAAATCGGGTAGCCGTTGGCGCTTTTGGCTCCGGAAATCGCCCAGTTGTTACTGCCGTACCATTTGTCCGGTTGCTCAAGTTCAAAATTCGAGGGCGCGGCAGCGTCGAATTGCGGCGCGGCGGCGGGGATTTTTTCCGGGGTGAATCGCCACTGCGTCTGCGGCGGAATGATGGGTTCTTGAAACGGCGGGTATTCTGGATAGAGTTTTCGCAGCAAGCTGTCGCCAAGCGCTTTGCGGGTTCGCGTCATCGTGCGATCAGAGCTTCGCCCGGTCAGCGTCCAGCTCATCATTTTGAGCAAAAGTGCGGATTTGAGCGGCGTCCAAAGCTCCGGTTCATAATCGAGAAGCTTGTATTCTAACGGAAGGCTCTGCGCGTCCAACGTCGCGATAAAAGCGTTCACGCCGTCAGCATAGGCGTTAATCACCGCCATGTTCTCAGCATTCTTCGACATCGCTTTTATCGCGTTCTCCGCCGCAAATCCCAGCCCCAGGCGGCGTTGATTTTTATCGGAAGCAAGCGCCTGTCCGCCGAGAATCTCCGAGAGTCTGCCGGCCGTGAATTGCGTTTGAAACTCCATCTGCCACAACCGGTCGCGGGCGGTAACGTAGCCTTGCGCAAAATAAAGGTCGTGGTCGTTCTGCGCGAAAATATGCGGTACGCGGCGGTCGTCCCAAACGACGCTTACTTCGTCCTGCAAACCCGCCAGCGTCAACTGTTCGGGCAATGCGTCCAGCCGACCATTGTTCTGCCAAAATCCCATGAACGGGTTCAGAAACTTGCCCAGCGGCGGCAAAGGAAATCCCGCGATATTTTGGGCGAAATTAAAAAAATAGAACGTCACCGCACACAAAGCGACGCCAATCGCCGCTTTCAAAAACTTCATCGATTTCCTCCGCAACAGTCAAAAAAAAATGTGCTTCGTGCAACCAGTTTGTTTTTTCGCCAAGTTAGTCACGCCATCGCGCTGTCGCAAGACTTTCGGGTTGTTTCGCAAAACGATCAGACCAGCGAAATCCTGTTTTCCTTGCGCCTTGCCGCGCGGCGTTGTACACTTCGCGCGGCAAAAAATTCATGGCATTTTTTTTACTGGAACGCTTGACTCGATTATGACGCAAAAAGAAAACAATCGACTGGTACTCACAATCATATTTTCCATCAGCGGCGCGATCACGCTGTTTTTGTTTTGGCTGATTTATTTTAAAGGCCCCTCGCCGGAGTTTTCCGAGACAGTGTCCAAATTGCCCGCACTCAACGCGACTTTTAACACATTAAGCGCAATTTGCCTTGTTCTTGGCTTTCGCGCCATCAAACGCGGCGCGCAGGACACGCATATGCGATTCATGCTCTCAGCAATTGTCTTCTCGGCGTTGTTTCTCATTTCTTACGTCATTTATCACAATTTTACCGGACACACTGTATTTCCCGGCACGGGACTGGTGAAGGGGATTTATCTTTTCATTCTTTTCTCACACATCGTGCTCTCGGTGGTCATGCTGCCGTTGATTCTCTACACGCTCTACCTCGCTCTCACCAAGAATTTCGCCAAGCACCCTCGCTTTGCACGTTGGACGTTCCCGATCTGGATGTACGTCTCTGTCACGGGCGTGGTCATTTTTGCCATGCTTCGAGCCTATACTTCTTGAAGCACACCGAGCAACGAAACAATTTCCCAAGCATTATTCTCAGTTTCAAAACGATCTTTTATGGCGAGTTCAAAACGCGCGGCTCCAAATCACGCCCAAATCGACCAGGCGGTCGAGCAAATTTCAGCGGAAATGATTCGCTTTGCCCAGCAGTTGGTGCAAACGCCCAGCTTGCCGGGAAACGAGCAGGCGGTGCAAAAAATCATCACGCAGAAGCTTCAGCACCTCAACCTGCAGGTCGAAATCATTCCCTCGATTCGGCAAGATTTGGAAGACCATCCGGCATTTTGCGACGACGGCGTTCCGTTTCAAGACCGTATTAACGTGGTCGGAAAGTGGCGCGGCGTAAAAACAGCGACAAATTTTGCAAAAGGAAGAAGTCTGATTCTCAACGGTCACGTCGACGTTGTCTCGCCCGGCGACGAATCCCTGTGGCGGCATTCGCCCTGGAGCGGACGTATCGAAAACGGCAACCTATACGGTCGCGGCTCCTGCGATATGAAATCGGGTTTGAGCGCCGCAATTTTTGCCGTAGAAGCGTTGCAGAAAATCGGCTTTCAGCCAGGAGGCGAGGTTCTGCTCCAAAGCGTGATTGGCGAGGAAAGCGGCGGTGTGGGCACATTGACGACCTTGGTTGCAGGTTATCGCGCGGACGCGGCCGTCATCATGGAACCGACGCGCTTGCGCATTTGCCCAACGCAGGCCGGAGCCATGACCTTTCGCCTCAAAATTCACGGGAAAGCCGCGCACGCGTGCCTGAAAAATACCGGGGTCTGCGCCATTGAAAAGATGATCCCGATTTTCAAAGCGCTTGAAGCTTTCGACCGGAAAAGGCACGCGCGCCGCCAAAATCCTGTTTTCTCCGATCCCAACTGCATTGCGCCAATCAGCATCGGAACAGTTCGCGCCGGGGATTGGCACTCCAGCGTGCCGGAAATTTTGGTCGCTGAAGGACGGGCGGGCGTTTTTCCCGGCGAGGCCTTGCCTGAAGCAAGAAAAGCGTTTGAAACAGTGATTTCGAAAACAGCAGCGCAAGATGAATGGCTCGCACAACACCCTCCCGCCGTCGCATGGTTTGAGGGCCAGTTTGAGCCTGGGGAAACGCCGCTCGACTCCGCGATTGTCAAAAACTTGCGTGCGGCGCACAAGGAAACGCATAGCGCCGATCCAGAAATTCAGGGCGTCACTTACGGCTCCGATCTCCGGCTTTTCACCAATCACGGCAACGTGCCCGCCGTGCTCTACGGCCCGGGAGACGTCGCGCAAGCGCATACCGTGGATGAATTTATCGAGATCGAACAAATCGTACAATGCGCCAAAGTACTTGCACATTTAATCGTTAATTGGACAAGAGGAACGTTTTGAAAAAAGTCATCGAGAAATATTCCGATATTTATCTTATCATCGCGCCGCCGCGCACTTCTTCCACCGCATTCGCCCGCGTTTTTTGGGAGCAGCCTTCCATTCGTTACTATTGCCACGAACCGTTTGATTTGATCTACCACCGCAATCTGGAAATGAACGACGTCCAAAACGCGCTTCTCAACGCCCTTGACCTCAGCGTGCTGAACCGTTCGAAGGCAGGAGCCGGACTTGTCGTCAAGGAGATGACTTTTCAGGTCGGGGAGCGTTTTTTAGATTATGCATCTTTGACCTCGCACCCCATTTTTTTTCTGATTCGCGACCCGCGCCTGAGCGTTTTTTCAAGGATGAATAAAAGAAAACAAGGCGGGCAAGATGCGGTTTTTCCAGCCATTGAATCCGGCTGGGACGATCTCATCCGGCAGTTAGCGCTTTGCAAAAAAGAAAAAATTCCCTATTGGATAGTCGATTCTACAGATTTCAGAAACCACTCCCGGACGATATTTCAGTCCGTCTTCGAAAAATCTTCCCTCCCTTTTTCGGAGAAATTCCTTTCCTGGGAATCCATGGACAAAGTTGAAATCGGCCAGCTTTGGGATGAGCAAAGCCACTGGTATCGGCGCGTGCTCAAAAGCACAGGTTTGCAACCAGCGGTGGAAACGCCCCCGGAGATAACAGAATTTCCAGCAAACAACAGCTTTAGACAACACGTTGCGGAGTGTCTCGAAATTTATACGGAATTGCGAAATGACGATAGGATGATAACGCTCGAAAACTCAAAACCCTGAATTTGATTATGCATTCTTCATTGCTTCAGTCTACGGACCCGTTTTCACAAGGCGTTCTGCCGGCTATCGGCAACACGCCGCTGATAAAACTCTCGAATCTCTTCAAGAACTGGCCCTTCAACGTCTACGCCAAATTGGAAATGTTGAACCCGGGCGGCAGTTTGAAAGATCGTCCGGCGCTCAGAGTTCTCAAACAAGAAATCGAGAACGGCAATATTACGTCGGACACGGTCATTGTCGAATCGAGTTCCGGCAACATGGGGATTGGCATTGCCCAGATTTGCCGCGCGCTCAACATTCGATTCATCTGCGTCGTGGACGTAAAAACGACCCAGCAAAATATTCGCATCCTGCGCGCGCTGGGGGCGGAAATCGATTTGGTGGAGGAGCCTGATCCGATAACCGGCGAATTTCTGCAAGCTCGATTGAACCGCGTGCAGCATTTGCTCAAAACCATCAAGAGCAGCTACTGGCCCGATCAATACTCGAACCTCAAAAACCCCGAATCTCACAAACAAACGATTCAAGAAATCTCAGAAGAATTAGACGGCAAACTGGATTTCATTTTTTGCGCAACCAGTACGTGCGGCACGCTGCGAGGATTTTCCGAATACGTGCGAGATCACAATCTCAAGACAAAGGTCGTTGCGGTCGACGCCGTCGGCAGCATGATTTTCAGCGACAAGCCGGCGGATCGCAAACTGCCGGGCATGGGGGCGGGCATCAAGCCGCCGCATTCCAAAAAAGCGACGGCGGATTATTGCATTCACGTCGATGATGTGGAGTGCATTCTTGGCTGCCGAAGAATGGGGCTAAAAGAAGGCGTACTGATTGGCGGATCGTCGGGCGGCGTTGTCCAGTCGATAGCATACGCTCGCCCAATCATTCCGGACGGCGCCAATTGCGTCGTGCTCGTGGCGGATCGCGGCGAGCGCTATTTGGACACCGTCTTTTCCGAAACTTGGGTCAAAAAGCATTTTGGCGATATTTCTCATTTACTTAAAAAACATGAAATTACTGGTAACACGAAGGAACGTCTCACATGTCTGAAAACAGTATCCTGATTCTCAAAGGGGGAGAAATCAATCGTATTTTAAATGGGCGGGAAAGTGAAGTTGTTGACCAGGTCGGCATGGCGTATAGATTTCACGGCAAGGGCGACAGTTCCTGCCCGCATTCGCTTTTTTTAAGATTTCCGAACAGTGCGCGCAACCGCATCATCACTTTGCCTGCGTACCTGGGCGGGGATTTCCAAGCGACCGGAATGAAGTGGGTCGCTTCTTTCCCGGAAAACTTGAATCAAGGCCTGCCCCGCGCGTCGGCTGTAATTATCCTCAACTCGAGCGAAACCGGTCGACCCAAAATTGTCATGGAAGGCTCAATCGTCAGCGCCGTACGCACGGCGGCAAGCGCCGCTTTGGCGGGCTACGTTTTGCAGGACGGCAAGCGCACGGAACGGGCCGGTTTTATCGGCACAGGGTTGATCAATTTTCAGATTTTGCGGTTTCTGCGGGTGAAATTCCCGGAATTGTCCAGCATCGCCGTTTTTGATACGGACGTCAACCGCTCCGAAGAATTCAAGGCGCGCTGCGAACAAGCTCATGAAAATCTGGCGGTCGACGTTGTAACAAGCGCAAGCGATTTGCTCGCCTACAGCTCCCTGACTTCTATCGCCACTTCCGCCATTGAACCGCACATTTCCGATCTTTCGCCGTGTGAACCGAAATCTACGATCCTGCACGTTTCGCTGCGTGACTTTACCCCTGAAGTCATTTTGGCCAGCGACAATCTCGTGGACGATCTGGATCACGTCAATCGTGAAAGAACATCGATCCATTTGGCTTCGCTCAAGTCGGGCAACGCTGACTTCGTCCGAGGCTCGTTGGCCGATATTCTCGAAGGCGCGATTCCAGCGAGGACAGACGATGATCGCGTCGCTATTTTTTCTCCGTTCGGGCTTGGCGTGCTGGATATGGCCGTCGCGCATTTCGTCAGCGATTTCGCCGCGAAAAACGGCATTGGCACTGTGATCGAAGATTTCCTCGCCTTGTCTTGAGACGAGCAATTCTCAAGCTTCCCCGATCCCCTAAAATGCGGACTGCTCAATGACAAACGCTCCAGACCTTTAAAATGCGTCTGGAGCGTCATCGGGCGTCTATTTCCAATCCGGCCAGATGGCCTCCAGATGTGAGGTTACTCTTCGCACACGGTTGCAGAGCCGCGATGCATCGCGGCTCTACCATATTGCCCTATTCATAAACAATTTCTTCTGCGCGGTCAATTGCTGCCCGACTTTGATCGTGTAGAGATAAAGTCCGCTGGCCACGCGGGCGCCGGAGTTATCACGCGCGTCCCAAATGACTTTATGCGCGCCGGGGGCGTAAGCGCCAGAAACCTATGAGGTAAAATGGAAACGAAATGCGGTGTTTGTAAAGCAGAATCATGCCTTCTTCAAATTGCCGGTGCGAACCGGGACTGGAAAAAGCGCAAGTATTTTGGCTCGTAGATCATCTTCAATCCAGTGACGTCGCCTTTGGATTCATAAATCGCTTTGATCGACTCAGCAACGATGTCCATGTGCGCTTGCGTATACACCCGACGCGGAATGGCCAGGCGCGTAAGTTCGAGCGCTGGATAGCGATGTTCGCCGCTCACGGGATCGCGTCCTGCGCTGACGACGCCTCGCTCCATGCTTCGAACGCCCGAATCGAGGTACAATTCCGCGGCCAATGCCTGCGCCGGGAACCTGTCTTGCGGCACATGGGGATAAAAGCGCCGGGCGTCCAAAAAGACAGCGTGACCTCCAACCGGCTGGACAATTGGAATCCCCCAATCGCACAATAACTCTCCTAAATATCTTACCTGGCCAACACGAGCTTTCACGTAATCGTCAGATACGGATTCTTCTATTCCCGTCGCAACGGCTTCCATGTCCCGCCCTGCCATGCCGCCGTAGGTGTGCAGCCCTTCATAGATAACCACCATGTTTCGGACTTTCTCGAAAATTTCCGCATCGTTGACCGCTAACCAACCGCCAATATTGACCAGATTATCCTTTTTGGCGCTCACCCAGGCGCCATCCGTGTAGCCGCAGAACTCCTTCAGGATGTCGGCGATGGGTTTGTTACGATACCCGTCTTCGCGTTCCTGAATGAAAAGAGAGTTTTCTACCATGCGCGTCGCGTCAAGGAAGAGGCGGACGCCATGCTTGTCACAGATCCGGCGCAATTCACGCACGTTGGCCATGCTCACCGGCTGTCCGCCGGCCATGTTAACCGTGCCGGCAAGGCTGACGTAGGCAATCTTGTCCGCCCCAACCCTGTCGATCAGCGCACTCATTTTATCGAGATCAACATTGCCTTTGAACGGATGAAGCAGGCCTGGATCATGAGCCTCATTTATGATAACATCTTCAAATATGCCGCCCGCCATTTCCTGGTGCAGGCGTGTTGTTGTGAAATACATATTACCCGGCACGATTTGCCCTGGCTTGATCACTGCCTGGCTGATAAGATGCTCAGCGCCGCGACCTTGGTGTGTGGGAACGATATGCCGGTAACCGTAATATGATCGAATGGTTTCTTCAAAGCGGTAGAAACTGCGGCTCCCGGCATAAGCCTCATCACCGACCATGATACCGGCCCATTGGCGATCACTCATCGCATTGGTGCCGCTGTCGGTCAGAAGATCGATGTAGACATCATCCGAGTTTAGCAGAAAGGTATTGTATCCAGCGGTTTCAAGGGCGTTTCGCCGTTCCTGACGGCTGATCAAGCGAATCGGCTCGACCATCTTGATTTTCCAGGGTTCGGCCCAGGAGCGGCGATGGAACTGTTGCCCCATTGTTTGGGGAATCGTTGATGACATTTTTGCTCCTCAAATTGTATCTAATGTAGATTTGACGGAGAAATTTGAACCGGTCAAAAGAACAGGTACGATGCAAACAATATCCGGAGATTTGAAACGGACGACGGGTTTTCGACCTCCAATTTGGCATTTGCCCGGCCGTAGGCCGCCACGGTATACTCAGTCTCGACAGCGAAACGCATTTTCCCTGAATTCCAGACCACTCTGGGAGAAATTCTAAGCACGGAATCGATGTCTTGACCGCGAATACACTCTGAATCCGTGATCTCTGTCCCGCAGCCGCTACTCTTGGTATATCCCGCAAAAACGCCGATTTGGGTCCTTTCCCCAGCCATAATCTCGCCCCAAATGGAGCGATTGGAAAGCGTCGCGTAGCTGCTGTCTGCGCGGGGAGCATAGCCGCCGAGCATCAGTGCGTCAAAAAGATTCTTGCCATGCACACCTTCCAGTTTAAGAGTGATTTTTCCCAGAGAGAGTTTTGTGTAGCCAATCAAGGATATCCCCTGAACTTGTTCGTGACTTTCGAGGGAGGGGCGCAGGGACTTAAAGTCGACCCCGCCGCCAAATATGTTTCCCGCACGCCGCACTTGCACCTGGGCATGCATGGCGGGGATGCCTGAATTGCGCAAAGAACTGCTCCCCCCCGGGCTGGCAAAATCTCGTTGTGACAATGCGGCCAGCATGAGAGAAGTCCCGAAACCCAGCGAGCGAGTCAGTCTGATCTGCGGATTTCTGGCAAACGGCTGGAACGGTGCGCCTGTGTTGAACGAAATAACGCCCGGAAAAACCGCTGTTACAAAGAGCGGGTGCCAATATTGCCCCAAGAGTAAACTGGTCTTTTGCCAATCCAATTTGGCAAACGCGTGGCGCAAACGAAATCCGTTGATGTCTGCGTTGGTATGGCCGAAGAAGGCCCCTTCAATGACGCCCGCGGTTTTGGCGCCGAAGGCTTCCGGCGCAGTGATTGTACCTTTCAAGCGTGTTTGCAGGGCCAGAATATTGAAGTTGGGCGTTGCATTGACGTCTTCGCCGCTATCGTTGAATGACGTCGGCGTGGGATAAAGCAGGAAATGCCCTTCGCGTGCGGCAACGTTCTGCCGCGAATCGAAGAAGGCGTCCATTTTCACATATCCGGAGAAAGCGATACCCTGTCGCGTCTCTTGACCATGAATCGTCGTTCCATACACCGCCAACATCAGTGTGGCGCAAATAAGAATCTTTCGCATCTGAACTACTCCTTCTCGACTCGTTCGACAGTTACATCAATGGGCTATGGCAAATCATGCGCCATTCCAGTGATACAACAGGCGCTAAAACAGCCTGAAAATCCTCACGGACAAGAACTTCCTTCCTGCGCAAATTCCCAATTTTGACATCAATGCTTTCGAGATTTTTGAAAGTAGGAAATCCTGGTTTTTGCGCGCTTTCTCAAGGTCGAGAACCGCTTTCGTTTTTTGTCGGCAGGAGCGCGTGGGAACTTTCTCGTTTCCGGCGCTCAGAACGCCGTTATGTTATTTGTGCAGACTCGATTTAAAAAAAGTAACTATTATTACAACGTTAAGTCCAACATTCTCGTGACCATGCTTCGCGTGGTCATGCAGCTTGCGGCGCTTCGCGCCGGTTCCGTCCGCACAATTTTGAACCTGAATGAATTGGCGCGACGCGCCGGGGCTGCATTCCAACGCGAAGCATTGGAACGAGAACGACACTTTTCTTACGCGATCCCGCAGATTTAACGTTGTAATACTATTCACCATGTCTGTCATTCCTTCAGAAATCTTCCCCATCGTCAGGCACAGAATGATCGAGAACGTTCAGAGTTTGCGATTGGGAAGATGCTCAAGAGCATGACATCAAGGGCGACGTGAATAGTTGCTGAAAAAGATAAATAAGTCATGACAAAACAGGATGTTAGTTGATGTGCTCGATGGCGCATGACAAATTGCACAAATGGACTGAATGGCTCAAGTATGGAGTTCACGCTTTAGCGTGCTTTTAGGCGCTGAAAAGCACGCTAAAGCGTGAACTCCGTACATTGTGTGCAATTTGTCATGCGCCCTGTGTTCGATATATCGGGACCGGAACAGGCGCTTGTTCTAAGTCTGTTCAGGGCAAACGGGGATAATTGGATGCTTGCGGCGTCATTCTTGCTTTCCGAATACCCAATTGGCCGGACAATTACAAAAAGCAAGAATAGCTAGATTCTCCCTTGGCAGCCTGAACTCATCGAGCATAATGGGGGCGGCGGAGACGAACTGTCAATAGGCTGATACTATGCGATATCTAACACAAGGAAAGAGCGGTTATGTATAACCTTGCCAAAAGTAAACGCTTCAATAGATGGTTTGTGGTAGTTGGCGCCATCATGATTCAATTGGCTCTCGGCGCCATCTACGCTTGGTCGGTTTTTACAAAGTTGTTGACCAACCCCGATGGAATTTATGCATTTTCAGCTACACAGACAGCGTGGATATTTTCCGCCGGGCTTGCCACTTTCGCGGTTGTTATGGCGCTGACTGGTAAATGGCAGACTAAGGCAGGTCCATTTGCGATATCCTCGCTTGGCGGTATTGTTCTGGGAGCGGGGTACGTTTTGGGAGGTCTTTTTGGAAGTCATTTTTGGGCTCAGTTTTTTTTCATAGGAATTATGGGAGGAGCTGGGATTGGACTGGCTTACGTCGTGCCTATTGCAGTGGGCGTCAAGTGGTTTCCTGATAAAAAGGGGATGATTACCGGCCTGGCTGTAGCGGGTTTCGGATTCGGAGCCACCATATGGGTAAAACTGGCTGGATCGTGGTTTGGAGGATTACTCCATACCACCCATGTTTTTGGTCTCCCCGGCGTGCAAAGCGTGTATTTCATCTATGGGGTCGTGTTTGCGTCCCTTGTGCTCGTCGGAAGCCTGGTTATGGTGAATCCCCCGAAGGATTATGTTCCTGAAGGTTGGACGCCGCCTGATCCAAACACTGCGAATTCAGCGGGCAGCGTGAATTATCAGCCCAAGGAAATGCTGCGGAGCCGACAGTTCTATTCCTTATGGGCGGTTTTTATTTTTTCCTCGCTTGCCGGGTTAATGGTTATTTACTGCATCAGACTATTCGGCGTGGACGCACTGGAATATAACGGCGTCGCCGGCGCGGCCGCCATTTCCGGGACAGCTATGGCATGGTACGCGATTTTTAACGGTTTAGGAAGAATTGTATGGGGTACGATATCCGATAAGATCGGTCGGAAAAATGCAATAATCTTTATGACGGTGTTTCAAGGGATGGTGGTGCTGTCTTTTTACCATGGTTTTATCATCTTGGGTTCAAGCATAGGATTCATTATTGGGGCCTGCCTTCTCGGGTTCAATTTTGGCGGTAACTTCTCCTTGTTTCCCGCGGCCACGGCGGACATTTTTGGCAATAAGAACGTTGGCTCCAATTACGGCTGGGTGTTTACGGCCTATGGAATTGCGGGAATCTTGGGGCCACAGTTGGCCGGGCTTTTTAAGGACGCGGCAGTTGACGCCACTGGGCCGATTATCTGGATGGCTCCTTTTATAATCGCGGGCGCGGTCTGTTTGCTCGGAGCAGTGGTTATGGCTTGGTTCACTCCCTTCACCACCGTAAAAGTCCAAGCTCGTACTTGATATTTTCTGCTCGACGTTTTCAATCTCATCGAAAAAATATAAAAGGCGACTCCATGAACAGGGCCGCCTTTTCGTTTTCCGCAAGAAGCAATGCTTCAAGCCGATTCATCTGTACTTCGCGCTTATTTCATCAGAAGCAATTTGCGCTGTGCGGTGAATTGTTGACCGGCTTTGATGGTGTAGAGATAAAGTCCGCTGGCCACTCTAACGCCGTCGTTATCACGCGCGTCCCAGGTGACTTTGTGCGCGCCGGGAGCGTAGTCGCCGGAAACCAGCGTGCGCACCAACTGCCCGACGCCGTTGTAAATCCTCAGTTCAACATTCCCCGCTTCAATCAAATCAAACTGAATCGTCGTCGTCGGATTGAAGGGGTTGGGGTAGTTCTGATGCAGAGCAAATTCGGCGGGCAGAGTATTTTCGATTGCCGATTCACGATTCACGACTGCCGCTTTCGGAGAAGCGCAGCGATCCAGCGCGTCGCAGTAGTCTTCCCACGCCTTCTTGTAATCCTTGATCGCGTCGCCGAAGTAACCGTCGTCGTACTCGTCATCGCCGTCGGCGAGATCATTGTCGCCGTCTTCGATGTCGTCGGCCATTTTGCCGGACGGCGTCGGATCGCAGGCCAGGGCTTCGTCTTTTTTCTCCAGGGCGATATGTCTCGCCAAATCAGCGAATTGGCTCGCAATCGCGTCCGTGTCGGCGTTTTCGTCGCGCGCTTCCTCCAGAGCGTCGGCGACGTCGCGCATGAGGTCGAACAACTCTTCCACGTCGTCGTCAATCGCGGCTTGCTGTGCGTCGCCGCAGGCGTCCTGCGCGTCTTCCAGAAATTCAATCGCGTCTTCGGGCGTTCCGGGATCATCGAGCATCGCCTGGATCGCGGCGCACTGGGCGGCGATATAGTCGGCGAAGCTTGTTACCGTGACAACCACGTCGTCCGAACTCTCGCAGCCGTTTTCGTCGGTGACGGTCACGGTGTACGTTGTGGTTGCGGTCGGCGCGGCGGTTGGATTGGCCGCCGTATCGTCATACAGCCCCGCGGCAGGACTCCACGAGATGGTCAAGACGCCGGTTCCGCCGGAAGCGGTCGGAGCGCCGCCGATAATCGCGGAAGCGCCGGAAAGCACGGTCGCGTCAGCCCCGGCGTCAGCGGTCGGGCCGGGATCAACGGTCAAATCACCGTTGCCGGCGCCGGTGCAGCCGTGAACGTCGGTGACGACGACGGCGTAATTTCCGGCCACAGTTGCGCTAAAACTGGCAACGTCGCCGGGATTTGAAGCGCCGCCGGGAACCGTCCAGGCGTAGCTAAAAGGCGCGGCGCCGCCGGTCACGCCCGCCGAGATCGTCGCGCTGTTACCGGAACAGGCGGATACGTCGGCAACCGTAACGACCGGATTGGCATTCACGCTCAAAGTTCCTGCGTCCGTGCCCGTACAGCCATGCATGTCGGTGACGACGACGGAGTAGGTTCCGGCAACAGTCGCGCTGAAGCTTGCCGCATTGCCGGGGTTCGAAGCGCCGCCCGGAACCGTCCAGGCGTAGCTGAACGGCGCGGTTCCGCTGGTCACGCCCGCCGAGATCGTCGCACTGCCGCCGGCGCAAGTCAAAGCGTCGGCAACGGCCACGACGGGGTTGGGATTGACGGTGACCGTCGCGCTGCCGGAGGACGTTCCCGAACCGTTGGCGTCGCTGAGAGAAGTCACGGTATAAACAGTCGTGCTTGTCGGGCTGACGGTGCGTGCGGCAGGACTTGTCGTGACACCGTTTTGCACGAAGCCGTCCGACCAGGTGAGATTCCACGGCGCCGTCCCGGTGAGTGCGGCTTGAATCGTTGTCGAGCCGCCGTCGCAAATCGAAGCGTCGCCGCTGACGTCAGCGGTGGCGGCGGGAGCCGTGCCCGTGCCCTGAATCGAGAAATCGTAGGGATTCTCATCCGCGTCGTCGTTGGCGATGCTGAGGGTTGCGCTGCGCAAGCCAACCGCGCTGGGATCGAAACGCACGGTGAAGGTGGTGTTGCCGCTCGGCGCGACCAGACTCGTCGGCTGAACGGTCACTGAAAAATCCGCCGCGTTTGTGCCGCCGACCACGACTTTCGGCGTGCCGGTCAAATTCAGGCTGGTATTGCCGAGATTGGAAACGGTGAAAACCCGGTCAACGGCGCCGCTGGATATATCCGCCGAGCCGAAATCGGTGTGATCGGTCAACGAAGGCGTCCCGTCGCCGTCAGTGATGGAAACCGAATTCCCCGACACGTCCATCTCAGCCGCGCCGGTTCCTGTTCCTTGAATCGAGAAATCGTACGGATTTTCATCCGCGTCGTCGTTGGCAATGCTGAAGGTTGCTGAACGAAGTCCCACCGCGCTGGGATCGAAACGCACGGTGAAAGTCGTGTTGCCGCTGGCCGCAACCGGACTCGAAGGCTGAACCGTGACTGAAAAATCCGCCGCGTTTGCGCCGCCGACCACGACTTTCGGCGTGCCGGTGAGATTCAAATTGGTGTTGCCGAGATTGGCAACGGTGAAAACACGATCAACCGTGCCGCTGGTGATGTCCGCCGAGCCAAAATCAGTATGATCGCTCAACGAAGGCGTGCCGTCGCCGTCGGCGATGGAAACGGCATTGCCCGACACGTCCATCTCAGCCGCGCCGGTTCCGGTTCCCTGAATCGAGAAGTCGTAGGGATTTTCGTCCGCGTCGTCGTTGGCGATGCTGAGCGTTGCTGAACGCAGTCCAACCGCGCTGGGATCGAAGCGAACCGTGAACGTGGTGTTGCCGCTCGGCGCCACCGGGCTCGACGGTTGAACCGTGACCGAAAAATCCGCCGCGTTTGCGCCGCCGACCACGACTTTCGGCGCGCCGGTCAAATTCAGATTGGTGTTGCCCAGATTGGCAACGGTGAAAACGCGGTCAACGGAGCCGCTGGAAATATCCGCCGAGCCGAAATCGGTGTGATCGCTCAACGAAGGCGTCGCGTCGCCGTCAGCGATGGAAACCGCGTTGCCGGTGACGTCCATCTCAGCCGCACCGGTTCCCGTGCCTTGAATCGAGAAATCGTAGGGATTTTCGTCCGCGTCGTCGTTGGCGATGCTGAGCGTTGCTGAACGCAGTCCAACCGCGCTGGGATCGAAGCGAACCGTGAACGTGGTGTTGCCGCTCGGCGCCACCGGGCTCGACGGTTGAACCGTGACCGAAAAATCCGCCGCGTTTGCGCCGCCGACGACAACTTTCGGCGTGCCGGTCAAATTCAAATTCACGTTGCCGGAATTGGCAACGGTGAAAACGCGATCCATGTTGCCGCTCGAAATGTCCGCCGAACCGAAGTCGGTGTGATCGGTCAACGAAGGCGTCGCGTCACCGTCGGCGATGGAAACCGAATTCCCCGACACGTCCATCTCAGCCGCGCCGGTTCCCGTGCCCTGAATCGAGAAATCGTAGGGGTTTTCATCGGAATCGTTGTTGATGATGCTGACGGTTGCTGTGCGCAGACCCACCGCGCTCGGATCGAAGTGAACCGTGAACGTGGTTTGACCGCCCGGCGTTACTAAAGCCGAAGGCTGCGCCGTTACCGAAAAATCAGCCGCATGCGCGCCGTTGATTTGCACGGTCGTCCCGCTGATCATTGTCAGGTTCGCGTCGCCGCTATTCGTAATCGTGAAGACGCGGTCGACGCTGCCGCTCGAAGCGTCCGTTGAACCGAAGTCGGTGTGATCGGCGGCGGAAGGCGTCACGTCGCCGTCAGCGATGGAAACGTTATTGCCCAACACGTCCATTTCCGCCGCCGTACCCGTGCCTTGAATGGCGAAGTCATACGGGTTCTCATCCGCGTCGTCGTTGGCGATGCTGACGGTCGCGCTGCGCAAGCCAACCGCGCTCGGATCGAAACGCACTTCGAAAGTGGTTTGGCCGCCCGCAGCCACCGGACTCGAAGGCTGCAACATCACCGAAAAATCAGCTGCATGGGCGCCGGTGATTTGCACTTTCGGGACGCCGGTCAAATTCAAAGCGCCGTCGCCGGTGTTCTCAATGACGAATATGTGCTGCTGGGCGGCGCCGACGATGTTCCTGAAGCCAAAATCCGTATTATCGTTAAAGGCGGGCGTTATATCGCCGTCGACGATGGAAACACCGGCGCCGGTGACGTTCATCTCCGGCGCCTGGCCTGCAGGCGTCTCGAAAACGTAGGCCGCACCGGCGTTGCCGCCGCCCGTGTCTTCCCGATACGCCCCGACAATGGCGCGGTCGCCGCTGATCGAGACCGACCAGCCGAACTCGTCATCGGATTCTTTATCACTGGCCTGGATTTTGGCGTCTTCACTCCAGACGCCGCCGGGACTGCGCTCGAAAATGTAGGCCGCCCCGGCGCTTGAAC
>CAXHAT010000053.1:0-41870 GCA_964014485.1 uncultured Deferribacteres bacterium | reverse complement strand
AAAGCAGATTTCGAGGGCTTCTGCAACGGCGGCGCGAATTTCGTCCTTCATACGTCGTGAAGGAACGACGATCGCGATTTGCGACAGATTGGGCGTGTTCTTTTGAGCCAATTTCTTGGCCAGGTATTGGGGAAGCTTGGTTTCGCAAGGAAATATGTGGAGGGCTTGACTCATGAATTCACAATTTTAGCAAGAATAGACGTCGTCGCTCTGCTTGGCGTTCCGAAATACTTCGGAATAGATGACTTTGGAGTGATACGCTTCAGCGTTTGACGCAACGAAACCCTGGAAACGTCCAGGCGATGCTGAATCATCGCACTCCATGATCTGAAACAACTCTTTCAATAGCCAATGTCCGGAAGATCGATCCACTTCGGTTCGCCTTCCGGCTTGAAGTTTTTGGTGGCGATGAAGTTCAAACCCTGGTGAAAATTGAGTTTGTACTTTCCGCCGCCAAATTTTTCGAACAAATAACTCTCCGGTGAAGAGAGCAGTGGCGTCATGTTCGTTGCGTCGTATTTCGCCAAGCCTTTGAAGCGAACGCCGGTCTGCCACGGCTCTTGAACTAGCACTGACACGGTCGATTCACTAAGGATTTCGATAAACGCTTCCTGCAATTGCGCATCCGTCGGCTCATAAACTCGCTGCCGCCGCAAATGCTTCCTCACATAATCCTGGCAAAGCGTCCAAACCCAATCCATAAATTTGTTATCCCGAATTTTTGTCAAAGAGTGGCAGAGATGCGATACGTTGCGTCTCTGCTGCGTCAATTTTTGTAAACCAATCCGCTGCGATGAAAAATATAATTGAGACGATCCAGAATGTAGTCGACGGTCTCCGGCGCGTGTGATTTTGGACGAACGTGCGACAGGCTGGAAATGGCGTCACGAATATGCGTCAAGCTGGACTCCGGGAGCTTCTCGCTTTTGGCGGTTTCCAGACAACTAATAAATTTTTTTAATTCAAAGCGCGCTTTTACGTAGGTGTTGTATGCTTCGAGATCGTCTTCAGCGCCGCGCATCAGTTTTTCCAAACGGGTCGCTTCCAATTGGAGGATGGACGGGCCCATTTGCTTGAATTCTTTCCAGCTTAAAAATTCCAGTTCGTTCCAATCGGGCATTTTTTTTCTATCACAAAATTATCTTCAAGCGTTTCCCAAAAGACGCCGCCAGTCTTCGCCTTCCAATAAACGGCCGCGCTGACGAACGGCGGTCTCGACTTTTTCTTCCAGGACACTTCGCAGTTGCGCCGCATTCGGCTCGATTTCTTTGAGAACGTGCGCGGCGCTTCGCGTTAAATTACGCCACATGTCGTTGTCGGGAAAGCTCGAGTCGCGCTTGTATTTTTCGGCCAACATTTTCATCCTTAGTTCAAAAAAATGATGAAAACGCTCGAGATCGATCAACTCTTCGACCTCAAAAGCTTCCTCAAACGCCTCAACGTCTTCCGGTGAGAAATCGCCTTTGATTGATTCCAGGTAGCTTTGCCCCGGAGCATAAATTTCATCGAACCAAATGCGGCACAATTCGAAAGCCAGTTTTTCACGCGGCATAATTTCATCACACGCTTCCAGGCATGCGTCGGAGGTCAAAAACAGCAGGAAAAAAGTCACCTGGCTGCGAATATCGTTGGTTCGAATCAGTTCGTTTTCTTGCACGGATTTCTTATCGTTGGCGTTGAAATTTTGACAAGCCGATAACGGCGCGACTCAAGATGCGCTGAAAGTAGCATGCCCATGTTTTTGACACAAGTTAAAACCGTTCGTACCGCTGCGTCTTGACAATATGCGAGAAAGGCGATAGATTAAATTTTCTAACAATAAATTTTTTTGATAACGCCGATCTGCGACTTTGCTTGAAACGCCCTGAGGAGGAAAGGATGTTCGAGAAAATATACGTGCCCGTTGACAATTCCGATCATTCGATGCGATGTATCGAAATGGCGACGCTTATGGCCGAAAAATTCAAATCGGAATTGGTCGGCTGCCACGCCTATGCCGCCCGTATGCACGATATTCGTTTCAAGCAGATGGAATTTACCCTGCCGTCCGAGTATCAAGTTGAGCAGGAACTCGAAAAACAGCGCGACATTCACGACACGCTGATTACGATGGGGCTGGAGTTGATTTCCGATTCTTATTTGGAAGTCATGCAGGAGCGTTGCAAGGCGATGCAATTGCCCTTTGAGCCTAAAATGATCGACGGCAAAAACTATAAAGTTTTAGTCGATGACATCAATAATAGCGATTATGATCTGGTCGTCATGGGCGCGCTGGGGTTGGGCGCCGTTCGTGACAGCTTGGTCGGGAGCGTGACAGAACGGGTGTTGCGGCGGACAAAGACGGACACGCTGATCATTAAAAATACTTCTCCCATCGAAGAACAACTTAACGGCGCGACGAACGGCGACGTTAAGCATGAAAACGGCAACGGCGGCAACATTGTCGTTTGCATTGACGGCAGCCCGGAATCTTTCGCCGGGCTTAAAACCGCGATTAAACTTGGCAAGCAACTTAATAAAGAAGTCGAAGCCATCGCCGTTTACGATCCCTACCTGCACTACACATTGTTTAATAGTATCGCCAACGTACTCACAGAAAAAGCCTCCAAAGTTTTCAAATTCAAAGAGCAGGAGCAGTTGCACGAAGACGTCATCGACACGGGCTTGGCGAAAATTTATCAATCGCATCTCGAAGTGGCGCGCACAATCGCGCTGGAAGACGATGTTGAATTGAAAATCACGCTGCTCGACGGCAAGGCTTTTGAAAAAATCATGCAATACACGCGACGCGAACGCCCATGGCTTCTGGTGATGGGACGAATCGGTGTTCATAGCGACGAAGATATGGACGTCGGCAGTAACGCTGAGAATTTGCTTCGATTGGCGCCCTGCAATATTCTTTTTTCCAGCAAGCGCTACACGCCGGCGATTGATATTCGCGCTGAGGAATCGATGGTCTGGACGGAGGATGCGAAGGCATTGCTGAACACGGCCCCGGAGAGCGTGCGCGGCGTGGCCAAAACCACGATTCACCGCTGGGCGATGGAGCGCGGACACTCAGTTATTTCCCGCAAAGTGATCGAAAAAGCGATGGCCCCGATTCTGCCGAAAAAAGCGATGCTGGCGATGGGCATTATTGCCGAAGAAGTCGCAACCAAAAAGGTCGAGGCGGCGGATGTTGAAACTTATATTTGTAAAGAATGCGGCTATGCGGCAAAGGACGTTTTTCCGGTGATTTGCCCGATTTGTAAATCAGATCGGAAAACGTTTGAGCGTTTGGACAAAGAGGCAATTGAAAACATTGCGCCGCTGGAAGGCGACGTTTTGGAAGAGCGCACTTTTGATGACGTGCGTTTGAAGTGGACGAGCGAAGCGAAACAGGCTCTGCGCAAGGTGCCGTCCGGCTATCAGCGACGGCGGGCAAAGGCGCAGATCGAAAAGACGGCGCGCGTGCGTAAAGCGCCGCTGATTTCGCGGGAAATGGTTTTGGACGTGGTCGGTGATGTGATTGAAGAAACCGAAAATTTGGAGGCGCGCGGCAGATTGCAAAAGAACGGCGAATTTGAATCCGAAAATTTGGAAATTTTAAAGAAAGGCGACTTTTCCTGGACGCTCGAAGCCTGGAATCGACTCCAACGCGTGCCGGAAGGATTTATGCGCGATGGTACGCAAAAACGCATGGAAGAATGTGCGCGCGAAAGTGATGCAACGCTGATCACCATCGAAATCGCGGAAGCGGGGATTAAGGCCGGCTTGAAGATGATGGAAGACATGATCTCACAACAGGCGGCTGAGAAGAAGGAGCATTAAATGGCTCGCATGCTTTTCCCAAATTGATTGCTCGCCAGAACCAAGCTGGCAGATTGCTTTCTACGATCACTTTTTATATTTTAAGATAGTTAGAATCGCAACAAGGGGGTTCACGTGGATATTGAAACTATTCGTGAGCGGATTAGAGCGGGTAACTATCTCGTAAAAAGCCACGCGGTTCGACATGCTTTGAAAGAAGGCTTTGATCATAAAAATATGGTTGAAGCGGTCTTGAACGGAAAGATAATCGAGGAATATCCTGAAAGACGTCGCGCGCTGGTTTCCGGAAAAGTGGAAATTTTTGAGAATGTTACTGCTTATCTGCATGTAGTCTGTGAATGCGCCGATCCGGTGTATGTTGAATTTGTCACGGCTTATATTCCTGACGAACGGGTATGGAAAGAACCCGGATTTTCGCGCCGCAAGCGTCGAAGGAGAAAATAAATGATGAAGAAGAAAGCGATTCCTATCTGCGGAGATCATCATACGAAAAAAGAATGGCGCCGAACTGCGTTTGAGTACGTTGAAGGCGATATAGCAGTTCGTGTTCCCAATGTTTATGCTTGGGTCTGCCCTCAAGATGGTGAAGCTTCCTTCACGCCGGAAACTGTTGACGAATTGATTCCAACCATTCGTGAGTTGATCGAAATTGCAAAACGCGCCCGGAAGCGCCGATCTGCACTTACGGAATATTCCATCGCTGTAGGATGATGGTCAATCAAGAGAAAATTTTTTGAAAACTTATAAAGACATCGTCGGCGACGGCGGCTCGGACGTTGTCGGGCAGGTGACAGAACATGCTGCGCGGGTTCAGGCAAGGATGGCTTCGGTCAAGCGCATCGTTGCTGTGATGAGCGGCAAGGGCGGCGTCGGCAAAAGCTCCGTGACCGTGAATTTAGCTTCAGCGTTTGCAATGCAAGGGAAGACGGTCGGGGTATTAGACGCAGATATTAACGGCCCTTCCGTCGCGAGAATGATCGGCGCGCAAGATCAGGCTTTACGAAGAAACGGCAATGGCGTTTTCCCTGCAACAGGGTTTGCTGATATTAAGGTCATGTCCACTGACCTTTTTTTGCAATCAGACGACGCTCCGGTTTTATGGGACGCGCCGACGCAAAAAGACGCTTTTACGTGGCGCGGGATGATGGAAGCGGTTGCTCTGCGCGAGTTTGTTGCCGATACGGTTTGGGGTGAGTTGGATTATTTGTTGATCGACCTGCCGCCCGGCTCGGACAAGCTTCCGAATATTGCGGATATTCTGCCAAGACTCTCAGGCGTAGTTGTCGTAACGCTTCCTACTGCGGTTTCGCAATTCGTCGTCGGAAAATCGATTTCAATGGCGAAGCAGCTTTTGCAAACGCCGATTTTGGGCATTGTCGAAAATATGTCGGCCTATATTTGCGCCAAATGCGGCGAACAGAAAACGCTTTTTTCGTCCGGCGGGGTTGACGAATTGGCGGAAAAATTCGAAACGTCGATTCTTGGTAAAATTCCGTTCGATCCGCACATTGCTTTGGCGGCGGATTCGGGAGAGGGTTTTTTAGAAGCGAATGCAGATTCTGTGGCAGCGAAGGAAATACTCAGAATTGCAAATTGTATCAAAAGCCTGGTTTAAAATTAGAAGAGTGAGTTTTAACGCAGAGTTCGCTGAGGCGCAGAGAATTTAAAAACTCTGCGATTTTGCGAACTCTGCGTTGATATCTTAATTTGGCGAATTGGAGATAGAGCATGAAATTTTTATGCGTTGAATGTGACGAAGCGATGAAATTGCAAGAAACACGCGGGCCAGACGAAGGCTCGATGACGGTCATTTTCGGTTGCCCCAAATGTTCGCGCGAAGTCGCGATGCTGACGAACGCGATGGAAACCCAGATGGTGCGTTCTTTGGGCGTCAAGATTGGCGGCAAACCAGTTGCGCATGAGCCGATGGAAAACGTGCGCGCTTCATTGTCAAACGGCGTAGAAAATGGTTCAGGTCACCCAACGACGCCAAGTCATCATGATGAGCACAAGCCGTCGGAATCAGCCTCTGGTTCGAAATGTCCGTTCACGGGGATGGTTACCGAAGCGTTCGAAAAACCTCAATCAGAGGTGAATTGGACCGAGCAAGCGGAAGAGCGGATGGCGCGCATTCCGGATTTTGTACGCCCAATGGTCAAAAAAAGTATAGAGCAGTTTGCAAAAGAAATCGGGCGGAAAGAGATCGATTTAGAAATGCTCGAATCTGTAAAGGGGAAGTATGGGCTGTAAGAATGTTTGCCCAAAAAGGGTTTGGTTTTCGCTTACAGCTCACTTATATTTAAATTTTTCAAATTCAATCAATAATTTTTATTGAACGCGAAGATTGGCTTATGATCAGGATAAGTAATACGTGAGTTTAATATCTTCAAAAACAAGCATTTGTAAAAAGTCTCTTGACAAAACTTAAAGGCGAATTTACTTTATTTAATCTGATTGATGATCTTCTTTTTTAAAGACAAATAAACGACTTTAACCAGGAGAAATTGAACATGAAAAAAAGAACGTTGTCCGCACTGCTTCTCGCTTTTGTCAGCTTTACGTTAATGGGTTTTATCTATGTCGAGTTGGGGGAGGAAGAGGCTAAAGAAGCTCCCGCAGCGGGTGCAACGATCAGCGGCACGGTAACTTACGAAGGCGCTGTTCCAAGATTGCGTACCATCGACATGGGCGCGGAGCCGACTTGTGCGGCCAAACATTCGAGCGGCGCGAAATCGCAAGCGTTAGTGCTCGGCGACGGTAACACAATGGGCAATATTTTTGTTCGTGTGAAAAGCGGCCTGTCTAAAACGTCTTACGATCCTCCAAAAGAACCGGTCGTCGTAGATCAGGAAGGCTGCGTTTATGACCCGCATGTTTTTGGCGTCATGGCGGGACAAGACATCAAATTCTTGAACTCGGACGGCGTGTTGCACAACGTCCATCCGCTGCCGAAAGTCAACCGCGGATTTAATTTGGCGATGCCGAAAACAGTGACGGAAACGACCAAGAAGTTTGATAAGGTTGAAGAAGACAAATTCGTCGTCAAATGTGACGTTCACCCTTGGATGCAAGCTTACATGGCCGTAATGCCCCATCCGTTTTTCAACGTAACCGCGAAAGATGGGAAATATACGATTTCTGGTCTTGAGCCCGGCACCTATGAAATTGAAGCTTGGCACGAAAGGCTGAAAACTGTAACCGCAACTGTCACTGTCAAGGCAGGTGAGACGGCGACGCAAGACTTTACTTTCAAAAGACCGAGCAAGAAGTAGACTCAAGGGCTGTAGACAAATGGACTGTAGGTAAGATTTTGAAAATGATTATCAGTCTGCAGCCTTAAAACATACAGTCTGTCCGTTCAAAAAACTACGTGACTGGTTTTCGCCGCACCCGCTACAACTTTGCACTGCCCCACTGATATTCGTCGTCAAAATCAGCCGCGCTTTATTGGAAGAGGGAAACGACAGTAACAGAGAGCGAAGCTTGTTATGGGAGAGAGTGGAAACCACGCACACCACGAAGAATTGGGGTTCTGGGAAAAGTATGTTTTCTCCACCGATCACAAAGTCATCGGCGTTCAGTACGGCATAACCGCACTGTTTTTCCTGTTTTTCGGCTTTACGCTGATCATGTTGATGCGCTGGCAATTGGCCTACCCAGGCGAACCCGTTCCAACATGGCCATTTGTAGGACTTTTCGCCCTAATGGGCATAGTCGGCATTGTTATCGGCTTGGGAAAACGCCCAATGATCACAATGATGGGCGGGATTTTTCTGGCCGCATCAGGACTGATTTGGTATTTAGTCGCCGGAAATGACGGCATGCCGGGCGGCATTATGCTGCCGGAGTTTTATAACTCGCTCGGCGCAATGCACGGCACGATTATGGTTTTTATGGGCATCGTACCGCTGGCCGTCGGCGCTTTCGGAAACTTTGTGATGCCCTTACAACTCGGCGCACCGGACATGGCTTTCCCGAAAATCAACATGGCAAGCTACTGGTGCTTTTTCGTCGGCGGCTTGGTCATGCTGTACAGCTTTTTTGTGCCGGGCGGTGCAGCAAATTCCGGCTGGACTTCTTATGCGCCCCTTTCCGACATCGCGACAACCGGTCAGACGGTCTGGCTGATCGGCATGATCTTTTTGATCGCGTCGTCGCTGCTCGGTTCAATCAATTTTATTGTGACTGTGATTCAAGTTCGTGCAAACGGCCTCTCCTACATGCGCTTTCCATTTTTTGTATGGTCCCAGTTTGTCACTTCTTTCCTGTTACTCCTTGCATTTCCTCCACTACAAGCCGCGGCGATTTTTCAATTGATGGATCGGCTTGCAGGAACAAGCTTTTTCCTGCCCAGCGGGCTCGTCGTGAGTGGTCAGATTCTTGAAGCCACCGGCGGCGGCAGCCCGTTGCTTTGGCAGCATTTGTTTTGGTTCCTCGCGCACCCCGAAGTCTACGTCTTGATTCTTCCGGCCTTAGGCATTGTCGCTGAGATCATCGCGAACAACACGCGCAAGCCGCTTTGGGGGTATAAGTCGATGGTCTATTCCGTGATCTTCCTCGGATTCATGTCATTCATCGTTTGGGCGCACCATATGTTCCTGACGGGCATGGGCAACGCAATCAGCGCTTTCTTCCAAACGACGACAATGATTATTTCGATTCCGTCCGTTGTCATTCTTTCAGCATTGTTCATTTCGCTCTGGGGCGGATCGATTCGGTTCACAACGCCAATGCTCTTTGCGCTGGGTTTCCTGCCGATGTTCGGCATCGGCGGACTCACGGGACTGCCGTTGGGGCTTGCGCCGCCCGACATTCATCTCCACGACACCTACTACGTTATTGGCCACTTCCATTACGTTGTCGCGCCGGGAACCATCCTCGCAATGTTTGCGGGAATATATTACTGGTTCCCGAAAATAACAGGTCGAAAAATGAATGACAGGCTAGGGAAGATTCACTTCTGGGGAACGATAATTACGATGAACGGCGTCTTTATGCCGATGTTTATCCAAGGCTTGGCCGGCGTTTCGCGGAGGCTTTATGACGGCGGCGCTTCTTACGCGCATGCGCAAGAAACATTGCATTGGAATGAATTCATGTCCATTTCGGCCTTCATCCTTGGTATCATGCAAATTCCTTTTATCATAAACTTTTTCCTGAGCATCAAAAAAGGTGAAAAAGTCGATGATAATCCCTGGCAGGCGACCACGCTTGAATGGGCGGCGCCTTCTCCGCCGCCGCACGGGAACTTCGCGACCGTCCCGGACGTGCATCGCGGTCCTTACGAATACAGCGTCCCTGGTGAAGATTCAGATTACACTCCGCAGAACCAAGCATAAGGAAGCCTGAAACGATGGAAATTCCCTACACTGTAGAAAACCGGCCAGACACCGGCGTATACAACGCCAAGCTCGGCGTCTGGCTGTTTTTAGCGTCGGAAGTTATGCTCTTCGGCGCGCTTTTTTCGTCCTATGTTTTATTGCGCGTCGGCGCGCCGGAAGGAACCTGGCCGCTTGGGTCGGATATTTTGAGCGTCCCGATTGCCTTCGTCAATACACTCGTTCTGATTACCTCAAGTGTAACCATGGTGATGTCTTGGGCCGCGCTTAAGATGAACGATCTGAAGAAGTTTAAGCTTTACATGGGTTTGACTTTTCTTTGCGGCGTTATTTTTCTCATCATCAAAGCCTTCGAGTACAACTCAAAATTTGAGAGCGGGCTGCTCCCGTCATCAAGCACTTTTCTGGCAATATATTTTACATTGACCGGACTTCACGGGCTGCACGTTATCGGCGGGATGATTGTGAACGGCTATTTCTGGGGCCCGGGATCAAAAATGTTTAAGACGGAACCGGATCGATTCGCAAACCGAATCGAAGTGGCCGGACTTTACTGGCACTTTGTCGATCTTGTGTGGATTTTCTTGTTCCCGATTCTTTATTTGCTCTAAAATTTTCGAGGAGGATTGATGATGGGCGACGCTCACGCTGAAGATATTCAAAAACACGTCCGAACTTATATCATTGTATTCGTTGCATTGGCCATTTTGACTGTCGTAACTGTTGGCGCATCTTACATTGAGATGAACCTGACTGCGACTGTTGCCTTAGCGCTCTTTATTGCGAGCGTGAAGGCCTCCTTAGTCGGTTCATATTTTATGCATCTCATTTCAGAAAAAAAACTCATCTATTGGATTTTAATCCTGACGGGCGTTTTTTTCGCCGCGATGCTTCTTATTTTCCTCGCGGCGCAAGGCGATCAACTGGGAAAAATTTGACGTGTCACTGAAGAATTTTCACATTTTTTTTATCGTAATCGCGACAATTGCTTGCATATTTGCAGGGATTTGGAGTTGGAATATTTATGGCGACTCCAAAAGCGGCGGCTATCTTATTGCTGCGATTCTTTCGTTCGTTTTTGCCGCTGGATTGGTGGTATACGGAGTGACGTTTCTTAAAAAACTCAAAAATATTGACTAAAAGGAATCGATGATCATGGCTTCTTTTGGGCGATTTTTCCGTTTCATTTCCGTCGTGATTTTGGGTGTGCTCGTTTTGTTGCCGAGCAATTTGATGAGTTGCCCGGTTTGCTACGGCAATGTTGAAACGCCGATGACGGCGGGAATGAACATGGCGATTTTCACACTTTTGGGCGTCACCGGCGCTGTGTTGAGTTTGTTCACAATGTTTTTTCTGCATTTGCGAAAAAATGCAAGAAACAGTGTTGCAAAATAAGTGATTAGATATAATGACGGAGACGATTCGTCAGATTTGATTGAGGAGGTCTTGGTAAATGGGACTGGATAAACTTCTTGGTTTGCCCTTAAACGCTTCAACGCATGGCGCGGAAATCGACAATATGATTGGCCTGCTGCATTGGTTGATGTTGCTTCTCTTTGTCGGCTGGGGCGTTTTCTTTATTTATACGCTTTTCAGGTTTCGTAGCAGCAAAAATCCAAATGCTAATTATCAGGGTGTTAAAAGCCACGTTTCAACATATACCGAAGCTGGAATTGTTGTTATTGAAGCTGTGTTGTTGCTCGGTTTTGCCATTCCAATTTGGGCGGACGTGATGACCGATCACCCCGAATCCGGCGCGGAGGGCGTGGTTGAAGTTCGGGTTGTTGCGCAACAATTTGCATGGAATATCCACTACCCGGGAGCGGATGGCGTATTTGGCAAGACTGACGTCAATCTATTGGATGAAGAAATCAATCCCCTCGGCCTTGATCGTGAGGACCCCGCCGCCGCTGACGATATTACGACCATCAACACGTTAAATGTCCCCGTCGATACGAAGGTACTCGTGCAGCTTAGCAGCAAAGATGTGATCCATAGTTTTAGGCTTACGGAAATGCGCGTCATGCAAGACGCGATTCCGGGCTTGGTTATTCCTGTTTCATTTGAAGCGACTCAAACAGGAAATTGGGAAATCGCCTGCGCCCAGCTTTGCGGATTGGGGCACTACAGAATGCGCGGTTTTTTCAATGTGCAATCGCAAGCGGATTTTCAAGCGTGGCTTGATCAGAAGGCGTCTGAATTGGGCGATCCTGGCGAAGAAGAATGGTAGGCAAGACTCAAGCATTTTGGGAGTAATGAGAAATGTTCCAGCGAGCAGACATTTTCTTTTTGATTTCTGCGTTTGCGGCATTTTTGTTTGCGAACCATCTTTGGTTCACAGTTGATGCAAAGGCGGGGCTTTTCGTGGGCCTCTGGGTGCCGTCAAATCTCATTCTCGCAATGTACTTTCGACGAGTTAGCACAACGTCGGAAAGAAGAAAGGGCCGTTAACTTAAACTGAGGCTTGGAAATGGAAAATATTGGCATTTTAGTTTTCGGACTGTTTAGCCTCTTGTTTTTACTTGGCGGGATAACTTTGACTCTGCGAGAGTATCGTCTGCAGCATTTCAAAAACTCCGATTACTTCTTTCTCGCCGCTGCTTTAGTCGCTTTTCTTTTTGCAAATTACCTGTGGTTCTTTGTAAAACAGGAGTACGGTATTTTTGTCGGAATTTGGGTGCCTTCAAATTTGGTTTTAGGGTTGTATTTTCGGATGATGAGTTCGAAAAACTGATTTTTTTTAGCCTTAACTGAAAAAAAGATTGCCATATAATGATAATTGGCGATATATTTTAATATCAATTTTAACGATAATGAGTTCTTTGTTCCATTAGAACGGAAATCTACTTTAGCGCACTGCATTAGAAAATACCACCTCCCGTACCGGAGCCGATCTCGCCCGCTTCTCAAGAAGAACTCACCTGTGCATAACAACGCATAGCTCGTTGATTTGCAATAGAATTAACACTCGATCCAAAAGATTCTCTCAAGATAGATCATTCTTCTCAGATATTGCTCCAGAATATAGAGTTTTATCCAGTCGTATAAGAATCATATCCTTATCAGGAGGCTATCATGGATCAATTTACTATTCTTCTCGTTGGCGCTTTTGTGGGCGTGCTCTTGTTGGTCGGCGTAGGATTCACAATTATGGAATTCCGGCAAATGGCGCAACGTCCCGATAAATTTGTTGCTCCGGCATACGATGAAGAAGAAGAAGTTGGGAAAGAGCGTTTTGACAGAGCGAAAAAAGTACTCGCTTGAGCTCAGAGCCTAATTTGGTCTAAGCGCTCCTGCGCTTATATAATGGCAGCCGGTAGGTTGCAAGAAAACTTCCGTTTTGAAAAATGTCTCGGGCGGATGCGCTGTAGATGTGCGTCCGCCCGTTTCCGTTTCGACCATCCTTGAACGATTCCCCGCCAAAATTCCACAAGTATGAGGACAAAGTGCTCGACAAAAATGTTAATCGCATTCATTCCATTCTGATCTTCATCACTGCTCTCATTTTTTGTGCATGCAATTCAAATCCATCGACTCAGAACGTCCAACAATTTTCTCCGCCGGATTGGAGCTACGACGCCTCGATCTACGAAGTGAACGTGCGCCAATTTACAGATGAAGGAACATTGCAAGCGTTCGAAAAACGCTTGCCTGAACTCAAAGAACTGGGTGTGAAGATTCTCTGGTTTATGCCGTTACAGCCGATCGGCGAGAAAAATCGGAAAGGCGGTTTAGGCAGTTATTACTCGATTCGAGATTATCAGGCAATAAGTCCGGCATACGGCGCTGCTGAAGAATTTGCCGCTCTCGTCAAAAAGATACACGCCAATGGCATGTTTGTCATGATCGATTGGGTAGCGAATCACACGGCGTGGGATCATCATTGGACGTTAGAGCACCCGGAATGGTACACGCGCGATACAAATGGAAATTTTACGCCGCCGGTCGCGGATTGGTCGGATGTTATTGATCTAAATTACGATGAAAAGCCGCTCTGGAATGCAATGATTGAAGCGATGGCGTTTTGGGTGCGAGAATTCGACGTTGACGGCTTTCGCTGCGACGTCGCCGGTATGGTTCCGCTTGAGTTTTGGCTGCAAGCGCGAAAAGAATTAGAAGAAATTAAACCTTTGTTCATGCTTGCGGAAGCGTGGGAACCGGAACTCCATCAAGCTTTTGACATGACTTATTCGTGGTCAACGCATCATTTGATGAAGGATGTCGCGCAAGGACAAAAGACTGCCAATGCATTGGCAGCCGCGCTTAAAAAAGAGCAACGCATGTATGGTGCGAACGATTTTCGGATGCAGTTCACCACCAATCACGACGAAAATTCCTGGAACGGTACGGTCTTCGAAAGATTGGGCGACGCAGCAGCGGCATTCGCTGTGTTTTCGGCGACGATCCCCGGAATGCCGCTGATTTACAGCGGACAAGAAGCAGGCCTAAACAAGCGTCTTGCCTTTTTTGAAAAAGACCGGATCGATTGGCGGGAACACCCGTTTCGAGCGCTTTATCGGAAATTAATTCAATTGAAGCGAAATAACACCGCGCTTTGGAATGGCAAGAAGAGCGGGGCCGTCGATTTGGTTTCTCATAAAACCGAAAAGAACGTGCTTGTTTTTTCACGAGAAAACGATGTTGATCAAGTCATCGTAGCCATAAACTTTAAAGGGGAACACTCATCGTTCGAGATCGAAAAGGCGAAGTGGCGGGGGAGTTACAGCTCCCTTTTTGACGGCGAAGAAGTCGTGCTTGACGGCGTTGTTTCCACAGAGTTAGAACCTTGGGGCTACCTCGTTCTTGTGCGTAAGAATTAAATGCGATAGAAGCGTTTTGTTTTGAGACAAAGTTTCACTGTGAGCTAATCTGAGATTCAACGCATTTGACAGCCTCCGTAAAGATTGCTCAAAAACAGGCGTGTTGTAGCAGAATTGTGAGTGGAACGCCATTTGCCAATTGACTTAACGATGAAAATCTAAAACTTCGAACAGGCGTATTTTCCTGCGCCCGTTATTCTTCTAAAGATGTCAAACGCAGCATTAGGGACAAGCACCATGGACGAAAACAAACGACATCTCCTCATTTTGCACGCGCTTTTTTTCTTCTCACTTCTTCTTGCCGGGTATACCAATGCGCAGAATTTGGTTAAAGTCATTGCCGAGCAAGCGCTTTATAACAACCTTACCCCTGAAATATCGCAATACATCGCCGATCTTGAAGCGGATGGCTATTCCGTTTCGCTGTCCACCGGGACCTGGACTGATCCTGCAGAAGTGCGGACGCTTCTGCAAGATGAACAAGAGAACGGGCTTGTCGGCGGTGTGCTCATCGGCGAAATTCCCATGGCCAAGTTCAATTTACAGGCTGATTTGAGCAGCGAGCTTCATCATAGTTTTTTCACTCCGCTTTATTATATGGATATTGACGGTTCATGGGAAGGGCTCGTCGATGATGTTTTTACCTCGCACTTCGGAAATTATGAAGCGGATATTTGGATTGGGCTTATTCGCGCAGAAAACCTGCCGACAGCGGGCAATTCCGTCGATTTGCTCCAAAAATATTTTAACAAAATACATAACTATCGGGCAGGAACCCACCCGTTGCCTCCGTATCGTTCATTCAGGTTTTATGATGTTTTACAGCCGAATTATCAAAGTCTTGGTGATATTTACGAAGACATTTACGATCCTGGTTGCAGTCCGCCGTCAGAGCTCCTATCGACGCTCCTGAACGATCCCGAAGGCTTTGATTTTGCCGTTATCAACGCGTCTGCAGGGCACAATGTTTTTCATCTTCACCCTCAACCCGCTACGATTGACAACACTTACTGGAGCACGATTCATACGCCGGAAACGCTGCCTGAATGTCTCGGCGACTGTGAGTTCAGTTTTCTTGATGCGTTCAGCGCCAACCCTAAAACGTTGTTTTACCACCTTGCCAGCGACGAAACAGGGCGCTTCGATCAAGAAGACAATCTGAGCGGTCATCTCGTTTTTGGCAATGATTACGGCTTGGCGGCGCTTGCTTCCACACAGCGGGCGATAACCGGGGATTATATGTACGCTCATCTCGCTGCCGGAGAATCTTTTGGTGAAGCGTTCAAAAAAGACGTCAACCAGTTCCTGGCTGATCTCATCGCCGGAAAAAATCAATCGACGGCTTATTGCCCGGAATGGGACGACGGTTCCGGAGCGAAGAAGGTTGATCAAAGGTTTTACTCCGCCGTATTTTTTGGCGATCCGACCTTGAAAATCAATGTCAGAACAAATAAAGACGAGAATCCGCCGCTGATTTCCAACGTGACGGTTAGCAATATCACACAAAACAGTGCGAAGGTTGATTGGGAAACTGATGAACTTGGCGATTCTCAAGTTGAGTATGGATTGACCGATCAATACGGTTTTATTACGCCGCTCAACTCGGATATCTCAACAAAGCATTCTGCAACACTGACCGGGCTTGCCGACGCAACAACATACCATTTTCGCGCCGTTTCGAGGGATAGAGCCGGGAACGCCGGTTTTAGTGTAGATTTTACTTTTGAAACGGCGATTGATTTGACGCCGCCGATTCTTTCAAATATTGCGGCGGTCAATATTACCCAAACATCGGCGGACATTACCTGGACGACGGATAAGCCCGCGGACAGCCAGGTGGAATATGGCTTGACCGCGGAGTATGGCTCAATCACGGATCTGGACAACAACTTAGTCGAAAGTCATAGCGTGAGTATTGCCGGACTTGAGCCGAACACGACGTATCATTATAGAATTTTTTCTCGGGACGATAAGGGCAACCTGGCGTCCAGCGCAGACCTCATTTTTGTCACCAGCCCGGACTTAGAAGCGCCTATTGTTTCTGACGTTACGGTCGTTAGCAAAGGGCAGTCTACCGCGACAATTTCCTGGGTAACGAATGAACTTGCAAATTCCGAGGTGGAGTTTGGGGAAACGGCGGAGTATGGTCAAACTTCCGGCGTGTTGATCGATCTTGTCATCGCGCACACAGTGACTTTGACCGGATTAAAGGCCGGGACGGTTTATCATTTTCGGGTGAAATCGACGGACATACACGGCAATACGGGCGTCGGCGAAAATCAGGTGCTCGAAACGGAACAGGATTTTACCGGCCCGCTTATCAGTAACGTGACCGCCACTCAGGTCAAGCTAGACAGCGCGACGATTTCCTGGGATACGGATGAACCGGCGGATGCTCAGGTTGAGTATGGGTTGACGAATAATTATGGACAACTCTCCGATTTCGACGGAACCTTGCTCACATCCCATTCTATCGTCTTGGTTAATTTGAGCCCCGGTAAAACGTACAATTATCGCGTGCGTTCGAAAGACGCTTCAGGCAACTTCAGCGCCAGCGGCAATTTTGTCTTTACAACGCTGGCGGACATAACGCCGCCGGCGATTCGCAACGTTCAGGTCACGAGTATTACGAAAACCTCGGCGACCATTAGCTGGGAAACCAATGAAAAATCGAATACCCTCGTCGATTTTGGGCCAACCACAGCGTTCGGCAGTACAGCGGGGGACGTAACGGCCAGCGTTCTGCAACACCAGGTTGTCTTGAACGATCTGGCTCTGAACACCACTTATCAATATCAAGTGCGCTCCGCTGATGAATCCGGCAATGAAGCCGTCGCGGGGACGTTCGCGTTTACAACCGAAGCCGATTTCATTGCGCCGACGATTTCAAATATTAGTCTGGGAACAGTGACAGCCGTTACGGCGAACATTTCCTGGCAGACCGACGAACCGGCAAATTCCGTCGTCGAGTATGGTCAAACAGAAGCCTATGGCAGCGAAATGAGCGCTGCTGAATTTATCACAAATCACAACATTACCCTGGACAATTTAACGGCGGGTACCTCGTACCACTTTCGTGTAAAGTCGTCCGATCCTTCGGGTAACGAGACAAAGAGTCTCGATTTCGGCTTCACAACGACCATTGATAACGCGGCCCCGATCATCTCGAATTTTGTTATCGATGAAGTGACCAAATCGAGCGCGCGCGTTTCCTGGCAGACAAACGAGCCGGCGTTTTCGGAGATGAGTTACGGCCCGAGCACAAGCTTGGGAGTAACGCTGGAAGAAAAAACGACCCTGAAAACCGCCCATAGCTACACGATCACCGGTCTGCAAAGCGGGAGACAATATTTTGTTAGAGGCAAAAATTTCGATACGGTCGGTAATACGTCGGATTCCGGCATTCAGACATTTACAACGCAAAAAGACGACGTGCAATTGCCTGCGCCGACGATCAGCAATATCCAACTCAAAACGCTTTCCGGAACATCGGTTGAGATTTCGTGGCAGACGCAAGTTTCAGCATCTTCAGCAATCGAGTATGGGAAAACGACGAGTTACGGGAATTTAGTCATCGATCAAACGCTCAAAACGCTGCACTCGCTGCTGCTCTCCGGGCTGGACGGCTTTTCAACCTATCATTTCCGGGTTAAAAGCGCCAACGCAGAAGGCGTGGAAACCGTCAGCGGCGACATTGCTTTTACAACCGGCGACGACGGCGCCGATCGCGAACCGCCAAAGATTACCACCGTTTTTGTGCAAAGCGTCACCGGAGATGAAGCGACGATTACATGGCGAACAGATGAACCTGCGAAATCAAAGTTAGAATGGGGGCTGTCCACGAACTTGGGCAGCGTCACGCCGGAAACGGATCAATTGAGCTTTGAGCATTTTATTACGTTAGAAAACTTGCTGCCCAACACTTTTTACTACTACCGCCCAGTTTCAAGGGATGAGACGGGCAATTTTGCCCAAGGGAGCATCCTGTTTTTTCAAACCGATATTTCAACCGGACTGGACGAGAATGATCTCAAAGTCCCGGCTGAATTCGCCCTTTCGGCGAGCTATCCGAATCCGTTTGCCGAGAAAACCCGATTTGACATAACGATTCCAGAGTCGGGCTCCCTTTCGGCGGTCGTTTACAATTTGCAGGGCAGGGAAGTGGCAAGAATCGCAGACAATGCCGTAAGTCCCGGCGTCACGTCACTCAACTGGAACGGCGTCAACTCCGTGCTTGGCAAAACGGCGAGCAACGGCGTGTACATCGTCAAATTTGTTTATGCAGGAAATTTTGGAAAAAGGCAGGTGCTGACGGCGAAAGTTGTACTTGCAAGGTAAGATTGACCATTTCGAAAAAGTTGAAATAAAAAGGCCGCTACTTTCAAAATAGCGGCCTTTTTTATTACCAACTCACCATTCGCAGGCCAAATATTGGCAGGAGAACCCACAACAAGACCATGTAAACAACGACGTTGAGCGCAACGGCTACGGCGAGAAACGGAATGACGCGCTCCGACGGCGTGGCCATAAAAACCGGCAGACCGGTGTAGAACAAATACAAGCTGTAAACCACGCCGGCCAGTAGCAACAGAGAACCAAGCCCGCCTAAAAACTGGAACAATCCGCCGACCATGAACGGGGTTGCGGCGTAAGCGAGCATTTTCAAAGAATTCTCAAAATTCGGTACTGCATCGAAGCGCGAAGAGAGCTGTTCGATAATCTTGGCGCCGATGTAAAACGTTGCGAGCAATGCGGCATAAGAGACAAGCGCGTAACGCATCCGAAAGAAAAAGCCGTAGTAACTGCCGAAGCTTAAGATCAGGCCAAGCGCCGGCAACGCCGCGACATACAACAAGTAATTACTGAATATGCCTCGAATATCAACTTCTTCTTCCATCAACGGGCGCGCTTCTACCGTGGGCGTAAGAATAATGTTTTTAACCCTTTCAAAAACGGCGAACATGACATTTCTCCGTGTGTTACGGTATTTATGTTTACTCGTGAATAGCTGTACTAAATCAATGCAAAGTTATAAAAATGAATAGCTTTGCCAAGCTTTTTTTACGGCAAATTTTTATCGGTGTTGGGTCGTCAAACATATTATTTGTAAAGCGCTTCACGATATATTGTAGGGGTTCAAGATTTTGAACCCCTACCTATTCCATATCTATGATCCAAAAACCATGTTTAGGACAGCGCTAGACTAGCTGGGAGCTTCTGAGTAACTCTTTTTCGGAGTGCGGCTCATCGTCGCCAGTGAGGTAAACTACGCTCAAACGCTGAAGCGTTTGACTCCGAAGTTATTCCCTGATCAAGACCGCAAACGCGGTTGGTAAGCACCAAGGTAACAAACCGCCCCGCTGCGGGAGGGACTAAAAATACTTTTTGAGAATAGCGACAGCCTGCGAGTAGTAACCGCCGCCAAACAAGTTAAGATGATTCATCACGTGGTAGAGTTTGTAAACGTCCTCGCGATATTCATAGCCCGGAGTTAACGGGTAACGCTCCTGGTATGCTTCATAAAAAGCCGCGCCGAAACCGCCAAAAAGTTTTGTCATCGCAAGATCAGCCTCGCGATGACCGTAATAAACGGCAGGATCGATTAAACAGGGCGAGCCGTCAGAGTCGACGAGAAAATTGCCGCTCCAAAGATCGCCGTGCAAAAGGGCGGGCGGTTCTTCGCCGCCGGAAAGTATCTCCGCCAAGCGCGACTCCAGATTCTGAAAACCGCGCCGCATTTCCGGGGTTGAAAAACCGCGCTGTTCAGCCAATTGAAGCTGGAACAAAAGACGTTTGTTGAGATAAAACGCCGTCCAGTTTTGAGACTCTTCGCCGCTTGGAAGATTTTCCTGTAGCGTCGCACCGATGTAATTGTTTTCATAAAAACCAAACGCATCGGCGGCAAAACGGTGCAGGTCGGCGAATTTCCTGCCAAAATCTTCGAAAAAGTCGTTTGGCCTATGGCCCTGCTCAATATATTCAATAAGCAAAAATTGCTTTTCGGCAAGAAGAACCCGAGGGATGCGAAGGGCGTCAGCTTTCGCCAATTCCGCCAGCCCGTTCGCTTCCTTGCTAAACATGTCGGCGTTTTGGGCGCCGCTTTTGAGAACGGCGATTTTTCCCGAAGCAAAAGTGAGTTTACGAGCATCAGAAATGCAGCCGCCGGAAAGCGGAACGTCGTCGATGATTTTGTCGTCCAACCGATCTCCAATATTGCGGACAATTGCTTGCTCAACCATCTGCTTTCAACTGCGCCAACAGACCTTCGCAAGCGTCTTCGAGCAAATCGAGCACAAGTTCAAATCCTTGATCGCCGCCGTAGTACGGGTCAGGCACCGCAGACTCCGTTTTGTTGACGCAAAACTCTGTCATTCGGAAAAGCTTGTCTCGATACACCCCGTCTGGATCGAAATCAGCGAGATCGTTCATATTTTTCTGATCCATGCCGATGATGAGGTCAAACTTTTCAAAATCGATCTTGGGATCAAATTGGCGGGCGATGCTGGTCAGCTCATATCCGCGCCGTCCGGCGTGCTTTTGCATACGTTGATCTGCGTTTTCGCCCACATGCCAGTGTCCGGTTCCGGCGGAATCGCAAATGATTGTGTCGGTCATACCGCTTCGCTGCAAAAGTCCGTTGAAAACCGCCTCCGCGCTCGGCGAACGGCAGATATTCCCCCAACAAACGAATAAAACTTTTTTCATACTACTTTTGTGACAATTTGTATGTCTTTGGATGAAACGCCGTGCTGTGACGGCCCCTATATTTATGCGCTTAGTAAACGCCCGCGAATCCCCTCGCCGAATTTTAACTTTTCACACAATTCGTTGAGCCGATTTTGATCGACGGCGTTTCTGGAAAGGATGTCTTCACTACATTCCGCCGGAGCGTCGAGGGCGATTTGCGCCAGCTTTTGCGAAAGAAACGCCGTCTCGCGATGCGTCTTCAGATTTTCAACCACGCGCTTGACGCCGCGAATTTTCAGCGTCTCAACTTTGCCTAAATCAGCATAGATGTTTTCCAACGAACCGAGTTCATTTAACAAAATCGACGCTGATTTTTTCCCGATCCCGGCTACTCCCGGAATATTATCGACTTTGTCGCCCAGAAGCGCAAGATAATCGACGATAGCTTCGGGCGGAACGCCAAAAAATTCCCGCACGCCTTCGCGGTCGAGCTTACGGTCTTTAGCGTAGTCCCACAAAATATCCTCGCCTTCAAGCAGTTGCGCCAAATCCTTGTCGCTGCTGAGAATGATAATTTGAAAATCCTGCGGACGCATTTTTGTCGCAACGGCGCCGATCAAATCGTCTGCTTCATACGCGTTGTCGACGTACTTCGTGATTCCCATCGCTTCAGTGATTGCCATGCACGATTCAAATTGGGCTTCAAGCTCAGGCGGCGGTAAATCACGATTTTGTTTGTATGCGGGATAAAATTCGTTGCGAAATGAAGTGGTCAAACTCTTGTCAAAAGCTGCGGCAACGTATTCGGCTTTATTTTGCGTCAAGAATTGAGCAAGGAAATTGGCGTAACCGTAGACCGCATTGGCGGGATTGCCCTCGCTGTCGACCATAGACGAGGGCAGCGAAAAATAGCCGCGGAAGACGTAAACGCTTGCATCGATGAGGTAGAGTTGTTTCATGGTTGCTCCGATTTAGACCTGGGCGGGCGCACCCGCTGATTTATTGAAAGATGGTGATTTCTCGCTGAAGGCTGTCAGGAAAGAGCGCTTTTTTGTCTTGTATTCAAAATAGATTCTTGCCATTAGACTTGAATAAACGAGGAGAGAAAGAAGCAAGCGTGCGCGTCGATTCCTTAAACTTCGTGATAACGAAAACAATCCACAGTGTGATCGTTGACCATGCCGACGGCTTGCATGAACGCGTAGCAGATTATCGAGCCAATAAATTTGAAGCCGCGCTTTTTTAAGTCCTTGCTCATTGTGTCCGATTCGGCGGTTTTGGCGGGCAGTTCTTTCAAGGATTCCCAGGAATTCACGATAGGCTTGCCCTCGACGAACTGCCAAATGTAAGCGTCGAAGCTGCCGAACTCCTTGCGAACCTCGAGGAAACACTTGGCATTTTGGACGGAAGCGTGAACTTTCAAACGATTGCGGACGATGCCGGGATCGGCGAGCAGCGCATCGATTTTGGCTTGATCGTACGCCGCAATTTTTTCCGGGTCGAACTGATCGTAGACTTTCTGATAGTGCGAGCGTTTTTTGAGAATTGTATTCCAACTCAGCCCCGCCTGAGCGCCTTCCAAAATCAGCATTTCGAAAAGCAGACGGTTGTCGTGGACGGGAACGCCCCATTCCTTGTCGTGATATTCGGCGTAGAGCGCATCGCCCGCCGGAACCCAAGCGCAGCGTTTCAAAGTTTTAATTCTCCTTGAGCATTTGTCTCAACGTATCTTGCAGCAATTGCTCGATTTCCCCAATATGCTTTTCATCAGTCCGAATATTGCCGATGGTCAAGCGAATGACAAACCGTGCTCCCAATTTTGTGTGAGAAAGGAAAAAGCGTCGTGCGGCGTTTATTCTTTCGAGAAGTTTTTCGTTGAGTTGATTTAACTGCTTTTCATCAACGATTTGTGACGGACGCGCGCGAAAAACGACGGTGCTGAACATCGGCGGCGCTGCGAGCTCGAAGTATTCATTTTCTTTAACCCAATCGGCAAACTTTTCCGCCAATTCAATGTGCTTGCGAATTCGTTGGATCAGCCCTTCGCGACCGTAGTAGCGCAGCACAAACCACAATTTGAGCGAGCGGAATCTTCGGCCAAGCTGCACGCCGTAGTCCATCAAATTTTCAACATCATCATCGTGCTGCGTTTTGAGATATTCCGGAATCAGGCTGAATGCGCGTTTGAGAATGTGTGGCTTACGCGTATAAAACGCGCTGAAATCCATCGGGGTGAAAAGCCATTTGTGCGGATTGACCACGATGGAATCCGCACGCTCCCACCCGGAAAACAAAGTTTGCAGTTCCGGGACCACCGCCGCAGAACCGCCGTAAGCCGCGTCGCAGTGCAGCCAAATATTGTATTTTTCACATATACTAGCAATTTCATCGACGGGATCAACGCTGGCAACGGAGGTCGTGCCCGCCGTGGCAACGACGCAGAACGGACGGAGGCCTTTCTGCAAATCTTCTTCAATTGCATTTTGCAATGCTTTGGGCTTCATGCGATAACTCGCGTCTGCAGCAATTTTTCGCACGCTTTTTAAACCGAATCCCAGCGTAATTACCGCTTTTTCAATGGAGCTGTGCCCGTGCTCGGACATATAAAGCCGCATGCGGGGAGCATCGGCAAAACCGTTTTCGCGAATTTTGAGATCATCCTGTTGTTCACGGGCTGCGGTAATGGCGTGCAGCGTACTAATGGAAGCCGTGTCGTAGACAATGCCCCAAAAATCTTTCGGCAAATTCAAAAGCTCCCGCAGCCAGTCGAGCGTTTTTTGCTCCAGTTCCGTAGATGCCGGACAGCTTTTCCAGAGCATGCCGTTAATGTTGAACGCAGTCGCCAACATCTCGCCGAAAATGCCCGGTGCGGAACCTGTGTTGGCGAAATAGGCCATAAATCGCGGATGATTCCAGTGCGTCATGCCCGGCATGATGATTTTATCAATATCTTCGAAAATAGCGGACATTGCCTCGCCGGTCTGCGGCGCCTGGTCGGGCAGCAGATTCTTAACGTCTCCGGGCTGGACGTTTGGCAGCACGGGGATTTCATCGATGTTTTGAAAAAAATCGGCAATCCAATCGATCATTTCATAGCCGTAACGACGAAATTCGTCGGGCGGCATATCACCAAGTTCAGAAAAAGAGTGAGAAACGTCTGTCATTTTTTGTCAAGTTATTCACTACCTGACACTTTTTGTAAAGGCTTCTAATACTGGCGAAAAAGGCCGGAATTGTCATGCTGGAAGCATTTTTTTTTATCCAACCCTTGAACATTTGAGCATGATCCGTACTGGGCGATAACAAAGATTCCTTCAGAATGATAAAACGGGGCCTTCCGACGGATCGCAAATGTAGTTTACAAAACAGTGTCAGGTAGAGATGTCAAGTTATTGAAAGAATTTATAGTAGAAATTTGATTCGCTTTGAATGACAAAACTTTAATGAAACGTTTAGCCTACGAGAATTTATTTTACGTTTTTCCGCGTCTGCATCAACCAAAACTGGGAGATATAAGATATGTCGATTAAGAAACGGCGACAGGGGAATCGGACAAGCTTGTCTTGTACGATGCTGTCGTCATTCGGCTTGTTCAGTTCAATACGGAATCGGAGAAGGATCGGATCTTCAGAAATCGGAACTTATAGCGGAATCGGATTGAACAAGGAAGGGGAGCTGAACAAGCCGAATTCTTATTTCCACCTTGAACAAAGAGGTTCCCGCCCATGAAAAGGTTTCGATTACCAATCTTTCTTTTTTCCACACTCGTTGTCTTCTTCTCTTTTTCTCACGCCTTTGCGCAATTTACCGTAAACAATGTGACGCCCGCGCATGGCAGTGTCAACGTCGATTTAAGCACAACCCTTTCCGTTGAATTCAGCCAATCACTCGATCTTGCCGGTTTTGATCCGTTTGAAAGCGGCGATTTCCCTTTTGAGATCGAACTTCATCCTGACAGCGCTGAAACCGAAAACGCATTTCCAACCATTTCCGCAGACGACAGAACAGTTTCTTTAGCGGTTGAATTAAGAGCGAACACAAAGTATACGTTGGTCGTTTCAGGCGCTTGGAGCGCCACGGGCGATTCACTGGACAAACCCGTCGTCGCGACTTTCACCACTGGCGCAGCACTGCCTGCAGGCTCGATTTCCGGAAAAATAACCAATAGCGGCGGCTCTTCCGCAAACGCATTGGTTTCCGCATTTGAAGGCGCTTTCTTTGACGGTGAAACGAATAGCTGTTTCGCGGTTTCAAATGAAAGCGGCGACTACACGATTGAATTTGTCCCTCCCGGCGAATACGCAGTTTTTGCAATTTTGGACGTTAACGGCGACGGCGATCCGAATCCTGAAGACGGCGACGCTTTGGGCGGATATGATCAGGACGACGACAATTTTGCCGACGTTTTTTCACTAAACGAAGGAGAAGCCAAAACCGGCGTTGATTTCGCTCTGGAAAACCTGGATACGATGACGGCCAACGCATACGACGCCAAGCTGACTGTCGCCGCGCAGGCCGTCGCTGCAGACGCTCAGGCGGTCGGGATCGCGGGAGCCGACCTTGGTGCTGAAACCGGTAAATCTTTCTTTTGGACATATATTTACTACTCGGCTTCCTTGCAACGTCATCTCGGTTTCTTTGCATCAAGCGTACTCTGCTTGCCTGGATCGCCGGACAGCGGAGACGACGAAGATAGCGGATTTGAAGAATTCCTGATCGATCCGCTACCGACGACGCGAATCGACTCCGACGCGGCATTGACGACGGCGCTGGAAAACGGGGGCCAGGAATTTATCGACGCAAACGGTGAAGTCAGCATTAACGTGATCGGTATGAACGCAGATCCGGCGGAATTCTTTTTCGGTGGAGACGATGATGAACCGGCAAAACGCCGCCGAGGCAAGTCGTTTACACATTTGGCTAAGAAGCTGACCGACGATCAACGCAACGCACTGGCGCAGCTTGAAGCTGAGCCGATGTGGATGTTTATTTTTGAAGCGGCTGCAGAGCCAATTGGCGGCGGGGCGTTAGAAGGCTTTTTTATTATCGGCGTTCACATGGTCACCGGCGAACCGATTCAGATCGGCCCCGGTTTTTCAACCGCAAAAATTAACGCTTCCGTTGCTTCAGCAACGGCCATTGAAACGGCGGGCGACGCTCAACTCGTGGGCGTGGCGGCGACTTCTTTTCTGTTTACCACTCCAAATTTGAACTCGGAAGGCGACGCGACGTTTTGGTCGTTTATTTTCCATTCGGCTTCTGAAGATTCGTTTTTTCAGGTTATTTTGTCAAACGGCCTGGTCGTGGGGGAAGAAGAAATTGAAGGCTGGTCTACAACTCGCCCCGTGCCTGAAAATTTTATCGACAGTGATGCGGCGATCGCCGTTGCTGAAGCCGAAGGCGGAGCGGCCATTCGAACCGCCGATCCGACGGTTCTCGTTGAAGCCATGCTCGCTTTTGGCCTGAATCAAAGTAACCCTGATCAATTGGTCTGGCTTGTGCGATACGGCAAGTTCAATTTCGGCGAAGAGATCGTTGCAACGTTTTTCGTCGATGGTCTGACAGGCGACGTTGTCACAAATATTCCTGGGACGCATCCAGCGGCGCCGCAGGCTTTTTCGCTATCGCCGATTTATCCGAATCCCGTTCGCGTTGGAGGCGGTTTTCGCGTTTCAATGCAACTGGAAAAACCTTCGCAAATCGAGTTTGGCGTCTACAATCTGCTCGGCCAGGAAGTTTATCGTTCAGAGCCGACACAGCTTCCAGCCGGGGCTTTCACGACCTCGATTCGTGATTTGCCGCGAGGAGTCGCTGCGGGCATGTACTTTCTGCGCGTCAAAGCAACCGATTCCACGGGGCGGGTTCGTCTGCTGAGCACGAGGCTGATCGTTCAGTGACAAAAACGCTTCCTTGCAAAACGACAATATTTCGATTCGCAAGGAAGCGTTGGCGTATGAACACACTCTCTACCTGACACTTTTTTATAAACTGCATTTTCGGGCCGTCGAAAGGCCCCGTTGTGTCATTCAGAAGGAATCTTTGTTATCGCCCAGTACGGATCATGCTCAAAAGTTCAAGGGTTGGATCAACAAAGATGCTTTCCGCATGACAATTCCGGCCTTTTTCGCCAGCTTTAGAAGCCTATACAAAAAATGTCAGGTAGTGAATTAACACAAAAGCGGCCCTGAATTTTAAGGGCGCGGCATTCAGGAAATCACGGTATTATCTGGAATGACCGCGCTTTTGGGGATGATCAAAATGCCGTCGCGGATCGCGTAAAATTCTCCAGTCGCTTCCATTGGCCTGTCTTTGGCCAGCGCGCGAACATTACGTCCAATTCTGACGTTTTTATCGATAATCGCGTTCTCAATCTTACATCCGTCGCCAATGCCCAAAGGAGGCTTTCCGCCACCGTTGCTTTTCTTTTCTTCCTCATGATTTTCAGCAATATCAGCTCCCATCATGACGACATGATCCAGGCGAGAACCTTCGCGGATCATGCTTCGGATGCCGATCACGCTCTTGTGGATTTGCGCATTACGCATCCTCGCTGCGTCACAAATTACGCTTTCAGTAATCTTGCAATCATGCACTCGCGCCCCGGGAAGAAAACGGGCGTGCGTAAAAATCGGCCAATGTTCGTTATAAAAATCGAAGCTGGGCTGAGGATCAGTGAGAGCAATCATTGATTCATAGAAAGCCTTGATGGTTCCAATGTCTTCCCAATATCCGTCGAACAAGTGGGCGCAGACTTTGTAATTTTGAATCGCTTGCGGGAAAATCCCTTTGCCGAAATCAATCTCAGAACTTGTTTCCAGAATTTCAAACAACGCCTCTTTAGAAAAAACGTAGATGCCCATGGAAGCCAGCATTTTGTTTTCCAAATCGGACGAGCCTTGATTTTCCAGCCAGTGCTTGTTCGGCGAGTAAGCGTCCAGCAATTCCGGCGTGCCGGGTTTCTCGTAGAAATCGCTGATTCGTCCCTCGTCATCCGTTTTCAAAACGCCAAAGTGATGAGCCTCTTCGCGTTTTACGGGCAACACCGCAACGCTTACCGCCGCGCCCGCTTCACGATGCGCTTTGAGCATTTCCCGATAGTCCATTCGATACAAATGATCCCCGCTGAGAATCAAGTATTCGTCAATGCCGCTTTGGTCGAGATAACTCAAATTTTGACGAACAGCGTCCGCCGTGCCCTGGTACCAGGCTTTGTTTTTTGCCGTTTGCTGGGCCGCGAGAATGGTGACAAAACCGGTTGACCAGGACGGAAACGGGTAAGTTTGGCTGATGTGGCGGTGGAGTGACTCCGACGCAAACTGGGTGAGAACAAACATTTTTCGGATATCTGAATGCAAGCAATTGCTGAAAGAAATATCGATCAGTCTGAATTTCCCCGCTATGGGAACGGCTGGTTTCGCCCGTTTTTCGGTTAAAGGCCAGAGTCTCGTTCCTTGCCCTCCTGCCAAGATAATTGCTATGACATTCTTTCTCATGTTGTTCTCCTGATTTTCAAAGCGACGCGAACTAATCAACGATTGCCCCAACTCCGGCAAAAGCGTCAGTTATAATAAACCAATTCTCCTGCTGCTGCAACTAATTCCGCATAGAGACAAATTTATGGAACAGTAGATGCTTAATAACCGCTTTTCAGTGAATCATCTAACCAATTGACGGTTTCGGCTGGTACAAAAAGGTGGGCGTAACGGTTTAGTTCTTTTGATGAAGCGCGCTTTGGGTCTATAGTTTGAGCTGGTTTTTGAGGTGAAAGAAGGATATTCGAAGACAATGAGCAGAACGCCGCTTTTTTCAGAGAGCGTGCACAGCACATGTGCGAATCATTCTCGACGCGCTGCGGCGGAACGATGTTGTTATTGCCGCAAACCAATTTGCAATTCGTGTATAACGTTTTTGCAGGAATTAGCTTTTTGTTCGCAAGATTGCACTCGAAAACATGCGATTAAGCAGCGAATTCGCGACCTGCCGAACGATTTTCGAAAGAAAGGCGAGATGGCTAGGCCGGTTGCCTTAAAGTTGTTTTGTTTAGCCTTCGCAGCTTTTAGCCTTAATTTTGTTTATGAGCGTTTTGCACATCAAATTAACGAATTCTTTTCAAGAAAACCCGCCGCCGTTCGTTCAATAACCGCCTTTGATTCCGATCTCAATTTCAATCTTTCGACAAAAATCGATTGGAGGCGTAGATCATCAATCCTTGCTGATTCTTTTCTATCGCGAAAATTGTTTGAAACCAAAAATGAAGAAGCCCTTGTTTTCACGCCTGTTCCGAAACCCGCCGCTTCGATTGACCAGGGCTTGCCTCAACCACTTTCGCATCCAGAGAAAGAGCCGATTGCAGCCAACGAGATTCATTTAGAAGTAACCTCGGAAGATTTTACCAGAGGGGTTCTGGAAAGCGCACAAATCGCCCTTACATTCGACGGCGGATTTCTTGATAATGCGACGGATGAGATTCTGGAATCTCTTGAAATGTACGATGTCAACGCGACCATGTTTTTGACGGGCGGGTTCATTGAAAAATATCCTCAGCGCGTTAGCGATATGTTAGCTGCCGGACATGAAATCGGCAACCATACGTGGAGCCACTTGCGCTTGACCAGCTATGCTCGAAACCAGCGCCAAATTACCCTGCCGTTTCTAACGCGTGATTCACTTCAAAATGAGCTTCGGCGGACGGAAGAGGCTTTTTTCAACCTGACCGGAAGGAAAATGCAGAGAATTTGGAGAGCGCCTTACGGTGAACACAATGAAGAAATAAGGAAATGGGCAGCGGAAACGGGTTTTCGACACATCGGCTGGACGCTCGGAAGCGCCGCTTCGCCTAGTTTAGATACGATGGATTGGGTCGCCGACACGCTGTCTCCTATGTATCAGACGCCGGAGGATGTCTTGCGCAAATTCAAGGCTCTGGCTGCTGATTCCGTGAAATCAGTTTTAAACGGCGGCGTCGTTTTGATGCATCTAGGCACCATGCGTAAATCGGAGAAAATTCATCAAATTCTGCCGGAGCTGATTACTTTTCTCAAGAAAAACGGTTATGAATTTGTGAAGATTTCTGAAATGTTGCAGCCTCGCAGACCCGAAAAAAGTCGGGGATTCTGAGATCGGATTTGTGAAAGTTGCTTCAGCTTGTAAAGGCGCCGACAATAGAATTGCATTGCATCGCGTTCGCGCTTTCGTTAGCTTGGTCGCCGTCGTAATTGCTGCACCTACTTGACCCCCGTAAGAACTTTTATGAAACAAAAATCTAGCGCAGAGCAATGGCATGAATAACCTTGTAGAGTTTGTGATCGATATTGCCAACTCTCGCGGCGCAAAAGCCGCGGATGTGCGAATCGTCAGCAACAAAAATGAGGAGATTCAGGTTAGGAACGGCGTTCCGGTGCGCTTGTCTTCGATCGACATTCAAGGCGTAGGAGTCAATGTGTGCCTGGATGACGGATGGGGATTTGCATGTAGTTACAAGCTGGACAAGCCTTCATTGGAAAAAGTCGTAGCGCGCGCTTTTGAAGTGGCGGAATCTAGCGCGGCTCTCAACCCGCGAATGTTTTCGAGAGCGCGGGAATCCGTCCACATTGACTCCTGGAAACAACCCATCCGCCAAGACCCTTTTCGTGTTCCGCTTGAAGAAAAGCTTCATTTTTTTGAGAAGATTCAAGAGGAATGCTTCAAAGTCAAAGGCGTCAAAACCGTTCTCGGAGAAATGGGGTTTCAGATGCGAGAGCAGTATTTTGGTAATCTTGAAGGCAGCAGGATTTATCAAAAAAATTGTTCCAGCGGGTGCGGTTATGTGGTCATCGCTTCTAACGGAAAGGATATTCAGGTCAGATCATATCCAAACTCTTTTGGCGGCCAGTGGGAAGCCGCCGGATTCGAGTTGATGCTTCACTGGCCCTGGATTGAAAACGCAGGACGCGTTTCTGAAGAAGCCGTCGCGCTCCTTACCGCCCCAGCTTGCCCGCCGCAAACGTGCGACGTCATTTTGGACAGTTCGCAGTTGGCAATTCAACTCCACCAAACATGCGGGCAACCGGCTGAACTAGATCGCATTCTCGGCTATGAAGCTAATTTTTCCGGTACGAGCTTCCTGGATCTCGAGCATCGTTCGAATTTGGCTTTTGGCAATGAAACGCTCAATGTCTTTACCGACCCGGGCGCAAAAAATTCGAGTGGCGCAGGCGGATACGTTTATGATGATGAGGGCGTGCCGGCACATCGCACGGATTTGATTAAAGACGGCGTTTTTACCAGTTTTATGACTTCCAGAAATACGGCTCCGCTGATCGATAATGAAAAAAGCACCGGCCATGCCAGAGCGTCAAACTGGAATCGAATTCCTATTATCCGGATGACAAATATTAACATCGCTCCGGGAGATAAGTCTCTGGACGAGCTGATTGAAGACACGAAAAACGGAGTTTTATTAGAAACGAACAAGAGCTGGAGTATTGACGATCATCGCCACAATTTTCAATTCGGCACTGAGATCGGCTGGGAAATCCGAAACGGCAAACGCGGACGCATGTTGAAGAACCCTGTTTACCAAGGCGCTGCGCTGGAGTTTTGGCGATCTTGTGACGCCGTCTGCGACAAAAATGAATGGAAAACGTGGGGATCGTCAAATTTTGGCAAAGGCCAGCCGGAACAGATTATTTCTTCCTCGGTAGGAGCAGCCCCGGCGCGATTTCGCAAGGTGAATGTGGGGAGCGGAAAGAATGGATAGAACAAAGGCGAAGGCAATTTTTGACAAAGTTTTCAAATTGTCTCCGGCCAGAATGACTGAGGTCACCATTCGGCGACAGTCGAGAATCTTGTCGCGCTTTTCCCGCTCTGACGTGACGCAAAATTTTGCGGAAGATGATTTGGATATCGCAATTCGCGTTGTGAAGGACGGACGCATGGGACGTGCGGTAACAAATCGCCTCAACAGCAGTTCTTTGACGACATGTTGTGAGAATGCGCTCAAGCTTGCAAGAAACGCCGCAGTCGATGAGAATATACTCCCGTTGCCTGGCGTGCAAAAATATCTGACGACAAACGCCTATTTTGAAAGCACCGCCGGTTCAACGCCTGGAAAAAATGTTGAACTCATCAAGCAAATAGTTGAAAATGAGCAAGACCGTTCCATTTCATATACTGGACAGGTTGAAACCGAAACTCAGTCGCTCGCAGTCGCTAATTCTCAAGGACTTTTTGCACACACAAAGACTACTGGGGCTACGCTCAATCTCGTCGCAATAAATGAGAACGGAAATACTGGATTTTCTACTGTGAATTCGCCGGATATGGAAAAGATCGACCCCGTCCTGACGGCAAAACGAGCCACGTCTCAGCTTAGAGAGCCATTCAAAACGAGACGGATTTCGCCCGGCGAATATGCGGTTGTGCTCGATCCATTGGCCGTGCTCTCCCTGCTCTCGCTTCTGATCATCGATTATGTTTCTCAAATCAGCCACTTCAGCGGTTCGGCAGTGATCAACAATGAAGGAATAGTCGCAGGGCGCATTGGCGAGCGGGTGTTTGGAGAAAATTTTACTCTTGATGACGACGTTTTTCATCCGCTGATGCAAGGCGTTCCGTTTGACGGCGAAGGCATGCCGACGATGCCAGTCATACTGATTTTTCAGGGCGTTCTTGCTCAGTTGGTGCATTCGCGGTCGTCGGCGCTGCGGATGTCTGAAGAACCAACCGGACATAGTTTAGCGCTGCCCAACCCTTATGGCGCAATACCTCAAAACCTTGTTATGCAAGGGGGGGAAAGTTCTGTCGATGAGATGATCAAATCGACAAAACGCGGGGTCTACGTTTCCAGATTTTGGTATACTCGCCTTGTCGATCCCGGGCAATTGACCGTGACGGGTTTGACCAGAGACGGCGCGTTTTTGATTGAAGACGGGCGCATTACTGGAAGACTTGATGATTTGCGGTTCAATGAAAGTTTGTACAATGTCTTTTCGAGAATCGACGCTTTAGGAAAGGCTGAGAGAACCTGGGATATCGAATCGAGACAACTCATGGTTGTACCGCCGCTTCGGATCGACGGATTTAGATTCACAGGCTCTACGAAGGATTGAAAGTTCCGTAGTTTCTTCGTAGGTGAATCAGTGGCGGGTTGTCGTTGTATATTTTTGTGCTCTTGACTTCTCCCACCACAATTCCGTGATCCCCGCCATCATAAATATTCCATTTCCGACACGAAATATAGCCAATGCCGTCTTCAAAAAAGGCGTGTCCGGCCTGGTTCCTGAGAAAGGACTCGCCGCTGAACCGATCGGGAATTTCGATGTCCGCGCCGCCAAACTTCTCTGATAGGTCTGCTTGTTCAAGGCTCAAAAGATTAACGGTGAATTCTTCAGCTTGCAAAAGAGCTTGGTAGCCGTTTGTTGATTTGTCCACGCAGATGAGAACAAGGGGAGGCGAGATGGATACGGAGCAAAATGAAGTGACGGTTAAACCGTAATCTTTTTTATCAAAAACCGTGGTGACGATTGTCACGCCGGAAGCGTAGCGGCTTAAAATTTCTTTGAAGTTTTCTGGATCGATTGACATGACCGTTGCTTGAAGTTAATAAAACCGATCACAGAATAAGGCTTCCCAAAGTAAGATCAAACGTTTTACTGATCAGCGCCTTCAAAAAGAGCGGCGATTTTTGTCTTTTGAATGTCCGTCAGAGTAGCGTGAAACTCGCCGAGCTTTTCGTAAATGTCGGGCATAATATTTTGGATTCGCAGAACGAGTTTTCCGCTCAAGCTATTCAGTTTGGGCGCATTAAAGCGGTCGCTTTTGAATTCCTGAGCCAATTGATCGAGTATATCCCCGCCGCCGTCGTTTAAGTTATCGCCCTCCCGCAAAATCATATCTTTGATTTCGCGCAGAATCCGAAGCTGTTCAGGTGTGAAGTGGAATTCTTCCGCTGATTTGTCAACCTGCGTAACAACCTGTTGGATTTTATAGAGTCGATAAACCGGCGTATTTTGCAAAGCGCCAACAGCGAAATATCCTGCAATTGCAAAAATTCCCAGCAGCAGAGCAAAGAAGATAAAACATTTTTTCATGGGTGGGAGGTGGTTTCGGTGAAATCTGCGTTTAATCAGATTTGTACCGACGCCCCGAAAGAGTGCGCATCATAGGCGGGCAAGTGATTGTTCGGACTGGCAAGTATCGAACTTTCGTTCTGGTAAATAAACGCGTTGTTCTAACCTGGATTGTAAGCTTTTGTATGAAAAGGAAGGCTTGTCAAAAAGTGTCTTTGCGACGAGAAACGGATCGAATTGCGTACCCTCGGCGGCTCGAATCCGCTCCAAAGCGTCTGGCAATTCAATTGGATCGCTATAGCTGCGCTTTATGACCATCGCGTCAATCGCATCAGCAACAGAGATGATCCTGCTCCATAACGGTATGTCCTCGCCGAAAAGTCCCGACGGATATCCTGAGCCGTTGAATCGTTCATGGTGACAAAGTATGGCGACGGCCACGCCGTAATAGCCGCCGCTTTCAAGCCAAAGATCATAGCCGTGACGGGAGTGCTGCCGAATTCGTATGTGCTCAAATTCAGTTAAAGCACCCTTTTTCATCAGAATTGATTGCGGCGTCTTCAGTTTGCCGATATCATGGAAAAGCGCGGCGTTGCCCAAACCGGCAAGTTCCTGATTGGATAATTCAAGAATCTCGCCAATCTCCAACGCAATTTGCTTGACCCGCATCGAATGTTCGTAGGTGTAAACATCTAGTTGAGCTAACAGGCTTGTGCGCGCCGCCTTGGGAGATCGAAATTGCGGCGACGGCGCTACTGGCTTTAGATTCCAGGCGCGATTGAGAATCATACGGACTTCTCCTCCAAAATCAGACTATACCCCGGACGGCGTGATTCAGAAAACCAAAGGCTCGACGAACCAAATGAGCATAACAAGAGATGAGCGCTAATGCGATGAAAACGAGTTGAAAGGATACATTTTGAACCCGTCACTTAAACCTTTAGGCAAAGTACGTGCCGAATGCAGTTGATTCTTTCTTGTGTCTACAAGCCTATGTTATTGTTAGGTTTGGTTTGATGGTTCCGCGTTGGCGTTACTTGTAAAAAGATGCGTAAAGAAAAAGACTGGGTTCAATCTGAAATGTGCTTTATCATCTTTATTGCAACGCTTGGGTAAAATCTGCAATAAGCTCGTCAGTATTTTCTATGCCAACGGAAATTCGAATAAGCCCCTCGCTGATTCCGGCTTTTTCACGTTCAGCTTTTGAGAGTCCGGCATGCGAAGTTTTTGACGGCAACGTCGCCAACGTTTCGACGCCGCCGAGGCTGGGCGCAATAATTGGGATCTGAACTCTTTCCATGAACCGCGTCGCCGCAGAAAGGCCGCCCTTGAGCTCAAAACTGAATACGCCGCCGCAGCCCTTAAAAAGGCTCGCGGCTCTGTCGTGGTTAGCATGATTTTTAAGGCCAGGGTAGTTCACCCGTTTAACGACGGAGTGAGTCGAAAGAAATTCAGCTATTTTTAGCGTACTTTTGTTCTGAAAATTCATCCTCAACGCTAACGTTTTCATCCCGCGCAATAAAAGGAAGCACGCGTGCGGATCGAGGCTGCCGCCCAAATGGCAAGCAAGATGCAAGCATTTCGTAATACGTTCAGCGTTGCCGATTATCGCGCCGCCGACGATGTCTGAATGACCATTGAGCGATTTTGTACAGCTATGAAGCGACAGATGAAAACCAAGATCGAGCGGACGAAAATTAATCGGCCCTGTAAAAGTGTTGTCGACCAAAGCGGTCAAGCCGTGCGCGTTGGCAAATTTTGCGAGACTCTCCAAATCGCCGACTTGCAAGAGTGGATTGGTCAACGATTCGCAATACAAAGCTTTGGTGTTTGGCCGCAATTTGGCGCGCCAGGAATCGGGATCGTCTGCATCGATAAAATCATATTCAATGCCGAAGCCTTCCATGTTTTTGGTAAAAAGATCATGAGTGCCGCCGTAAAGCGTGTCCTGCACCAGAATATGATCGCCTGCTGAAACCACGCTCAGAATCGCGGTAGAAATGGCCGCCATCCCACTTCCCAAAACGAGCGCGGATTCAGCGTTTTCCAGGCTTGCCAACTTTTTATGTATAGCCGCATGATTCGGCGTATTGTGCAGGCGGATGTATTTCAGATCGTAGTAGCCTTCCGTGCCTTCATACTCAAACATTGCCGATTGAAAGATCGGCAATGCGACGGCACCTTCAAAGCGGCGCTCTTCTCCGGCGTGAATCAGCGCTGTTTCGATCGATTTGTAATTTTTCGCCATTTTTTGTCCTGGTTCAATCGCCCGCTTCTGCGGTTTCCGATTTTTTGCCTTTCACTAGGATAATGATTCCTCCAATGATTGCGGCAATGGCGACCGCAGTGATGACGCCGAATAGAAAGTTTGCGGCCGGTACTGCCAAATATCCTTGCAGAGGCGTCATGGGGTCATCGTTTGGCCCTGGAACGACCCCGCCGCTTGCGATCTGAAATCGCGAAGCCTGCCATTGAAAATGGTATGCTAACGAATAAGAAGCGGCGACGACCAAGCGAACGGGCAAAGCAAAAACAAGCGTGGTTTGTACAAGCAGCAAAAACGGCTTCTCGCGCTTTGATTTCAAAATTTCCAGGGCGAAATATATTGGCAGTAAGAATACAAGCCAACTCACGCCAAAGATGTTCGCCGCCCAATTTGGCCACTCCAGGGCCTCGGCTACAAAACGGAGAGCGATGAGAACAAATGCGATTATGATTGGCTTCGTGGCTAATCCCCAAGCGACCTTCCAGTTATTCATGGCATTCTCTTAAATTTGAGTTTAACTGCTCTGCTAAACTACCGTTTTCGCCGGTGAGAATGGCAAAGGCTTTGCATTCGTATTTGAGAAAGAAGCTCCTGAGATTAGATTTGGAATCGTCAGACGTCCTCATCTTAACCACAGGAGTTTCGTCATGCAAAACAAGTTAGCTCATACCTTTTGGGAATGCAAGTAGCATAGTCTGGATTCCCAAGTCCCGTTGTCAACTGGTTTACGGCAAGCTTCGGCAAGATATAGATTCTATTCTACATCGCTCATGTGAATACAAAGGCGTTGCAATCGTTGAAGCGACATCCTGCCGTGATTATATTCACGTGTGTCGATTCTTTCGAAATATGGCGTTTCGAATATCGTTGGTTATTTGATGGGGAAGAGCGCGATAGAATTCATCGAGCGTCACAGCAAGCTTCGTGTTAATTTTCGTGATCATCATTTTTTGGTCGCGCAGCGCTAGTTGAACACTGTCGATCTGGCTGGGGCAGGAAGTACGGGGCTATATCAAGAACCAGGAAGACGGGGCTGTTTGAGCGATTCCGCAACTCAAGCGGTGATGCTTTTTAGTAATAGCGTTGCCCATTTTGGGACTGCCAACAACTGTGAATAAAGTGGGTCCAGGCAGAAATCTGGCGACATTTTGACGATGAGTATATGTAATAGCCCCCCTTTGGGAAGTAGCCGGGGCACCGGTTTTGCCGGTGGTGATTGACTGGTCGCCTGTATGGGGGCAGGCGACCGCGTATCAAGTTAGTGAGGAAGTTGCGGGCGTAAGTAGCTGTAGGCCCAAGTGCCGGTAAACGCGCTTATGAGAGAAACAATCATCACGGATGTTCCCGCTCCCAAATGTGCATAAAGCGGCCCCGGACACGCGCCGGTCAGCGCCCAGCCCATGCCAAAGAGCACGCCGCCGAATATGTAACCTTTATCGATCTTTTTGGATGGAATCTGAATGGATTCTTTGGTTAATGATTTGATTTTCAGCTTTTTGATTAAGTAAAGAGAAATCAATCCCACCAATATGGCCGAGCCGATCACCCCAAACATATGAAACGATTGGAACCGAAACATCTCCTGAACTCTGAACCAGGAGATGACTTCGCTCTTGTAGAGAATTATCCCGAAAATAGCACCTGAGATGATAAATTTTAGATTCTTCATTACCCTTTCTCTATAAATTATCAGATAATAAACGAATTAATCTTTGACTGACGTTACGCGCCTGCCAGGACGAAAGACGAGCACGTAAAATCGTTTCTAAAACAACAATGGATAAACAAGATGTGTTATTATCAAGCCGCCGATGAAAAATCCAATTACGGCGACAAGTGACGGCCATTGTAAGCTTGAGATTCCCATTATGGCGTGTCCGGAAGTGCAGCCGCCGGCATAGCGAGCGCCAAATCCAATCAAGAATCCGCCGATCACAATGATCAGAAACCCCGGCAGCGTCAGAAGGCTGGCCCAGTTGAAAATTTCTGACGGTACAAGGCCTTCATGATTGCTAATTCCAAGCGCGTTTAGTTCCGAACTGGTTGCAGAAGACAAGGCGACGGCTTCAGGGTTTGGGATCAAACTCGTGGCCAAGAAGCCGCCGAGAATAATTCCAAATACAAACAATAGATTCCAGGTTTCTTTTTTCCAGTCATACTTGAGAAAAGAAATATTTGCTGGAACCGTCGCAGCGCATGCGTGCCTAAATGAGGATGAGACGCCCAGCATTTTATTCCCGCTCAACAAAAGCAGGGGAATCATAAGACCTATTAGCGGCCCTGCCACATACCATGGCCAGGGTTCAGAAATGAATTCCATCGTAACAAAACCTCCGGTTTTAGATTTGTTTTAAATTATTCGGGTTATTTGCTTTCGACTGAAAAACCCGCGTCTTTCCAGGCATTAATGCCGCCAGTCAAATTGGCGATATTTTTGAATCCGCGTTTCGACAGCAAGCTATAAGCGATCATCGAACGATCTCCGCTTAAACATTGCAGAACCAGGTTTTTGTTCTTGGGCAAGCGCTCAAGATTATCGATTAAATGTCCCGCATGGATGTTGACCGCGTTCCGCAGGTGCTCATCGTCATATTCCACGGCCCCGCGCACATCGACGACTTGTATATTGTTCTCAGCAAATAAATTTTTGAGCTCGCTCGGCGATACCTCGTTGACGGATTCAACTGGATTACCCTTCGCTATCCAACCATCGACGCCAGGGATGAAGCCGTGTATGTTGTCCAGCCCGATGCGTATGAGCGCTTTGGATATTTCAGGGATTCTATGCTTTGGCGCGACCAGAACAAAAGGCTTGGCGTAATCCAGAATCCAACCCGCCCAATTGGTTAAAGCGCTGTCGTCATGAATATTCACGCTGCCCGGAATGTGCTTTTGGGAAAACTCTTCCTTGCTTCGCGTGTCGATCAAGGTCATTCCTTGCTGCAGGGCTTGCTCAAGCTCTTCCTGCATCAATTCATTCGGAATAGGGATGGATTTTAGAATCGATCTTTCTTCTTTATTCAGCTTTTTCATCATGGCGAAATATTTTGGCGGTTCGGGCTGCCCTTCCAGCAAAGCTTTGACGAATTCTTTTTCATCGTCATATTGCAGCGCCCAATTCGTTAGCTTTGCATAGCCGACAGTCGTGCTTGGCACTGCTCCCAATGCTTTGCCGCAAGCAGAGCCCGCCCCGTGCCCCGGCCACACTTGCACATGATTCGGCAACGCCTTGAATTTTTCCAAGGACGCAAACATTTGCCGAGCGCCAACTTCTTGCGTTCCAGCAATTCCCGCGGCCTTTTCGAGCAGATCAGGCCTGCCCACATCGCCGACGAACACAAAATCGCCGGTCAGAATCATAAGCGGCTCATCGCCGGCTGGTGTATCCGTGACCAGAAAACTGATGTGCTCCGGCGTGTGTCCGGGCGAGTGCATAACTTCGAATTTAATGTTACCCACCATGAAAATATCGCCGTCTTTTAGTCCCTTGTGAGGAAACTGGTACTGCCAATCCGGGCCGCCTTCATCCGTCAGTAACATTTCAGCGCCGGTGGCTGCGGCAAGCTCACGCGCTCCACTCAGGAAATCGGCGTGAATATGCGTTTCAGTTACATGCGTGATTTTCAGGTTTTCATTTTCGGCGATTTTCAAGTATGTGTCGATGTCACGCTTGGGATCGATAACGACCGCTGTTCCGGTCGCCTGGCAGCCGATCATGTAACTTGCTTGAGCCAATCCCTTTTCATAAATATTCTGGAAAAACATAATGATCTCCTTTTGTGGAAGTTAGAATGAACTTGTTTAACTAAACCAACACGAATTCTCTTGCGATAATGTAGATTCCCATAACCAGGACAAACCAGCCAAAGCCGGCCTTCAGTTTGTTTGCCGGCGCGTGTTTGTTGAGATATGCGCCGAGAATAATTCCAGCGAGCGGCAGGAGTATGACGAGCCCGATGAAGCCAAAATCAATCGAGTTGGATACTTGCATTTCTCCGATGAAACCCACCAGGGACTTCGCGGCAATGATCAACAAATCCGTACCGATGGCGACCTTGATCGGGAGTCCGCCCATGATCACCAGGAACGGCAGGATCATGAAGCCGCCGCCGGCGCCAACAAATCCGGTGAACATGCCGACCATGAATCCTGCGCTAAGCATGACCGGATAATTTATTTTAGCCTCCTTCAATGTGCCGTCGCCGCTTGCTTCTTTTTTGCCTCGTATCATTGCAATTGAGGCCAAGAGCATGAAAATCGCGAAAACAACCATCACAAGAACGTCTTTGCTTAAAACAAAACCTTCAATCTGCAGCACAGTCTCTGGTATAGCCGGAAAAATATATCTCCTCATGATGTAAACGCCCAGAATAGCCGGCGCTCCAAAAATTAACCCCATGCGAGGGTTCGATTGTTTGCGGCGCAAGTATGCGATGCTTGCCACCAACGCCGAAGTACCGACAACGATCAAAGAATACCCCGTAGCCTGTGATGCAGGGACGGCAAGCAGATAAACCAAGACAGGCACTGTGAGAATCGAACCGCCTGCGCCAAGCAGTCCCAGGACAATCCCCAATCCCACCATCGCAATGTAACCTAAAATCTCCGCTCCTTCGACCATGGATCATTTCCTATTGTTTGGATTCAATATTAAAGTAGCAGCTCAGGTGAGCCTTGTTTGCCATTTTGAGGTCAACTGCTAAGTTAGTGACACGTGGGGTAAAAAGGGTTCCCAAGAATTTGAGCTACAGCAAAAATAAGCGGCGGGAGCGGAAAGGCGGGGGAGAGACTGGGCGGTTATACTGAATTGTATGAAGCAAAAAAAGAAGACAAGTCAGTGCTGTGGAGAAATAAAAGTGATGGCAAAAAAGAAGCGTGTTCGTCAGCTTTGAGCTCCGAACTCTTTCAAAACCAGTTGGCGCAAATGTTCAGGAAGTTTTCCGTTTTTGATTTCGAGGCATGTGTCCTTAGCCAAATCGAGGGTGGAAAAAAGGGAGCGACAGCGAGTACACAGCTCGCTCTCTGCTAACGGAAACGTGACGCCTCGATCCAGGGCTTCTTGTTTAGCATGAAGCAAATCGAGACAGGCCTGACGTGAATGGTCGGGATGTTGCGCTTTTCGTTTTGGCAGTTTCTCGGCGAGTTCTTTTCTGAGCAGTAAACGAGCGCGATGAACCCGCGTTTTTACGGTCGCTTTCTTAATCCCAAGTATTTGGGCGACGTCAGTTGAAGAAAGTCCGACGACGTCTTTCAGCATTAACGCTATGCGAAAATGAGAAGGCAGGGCGGCAATTGCGCGATTAACGGCGTCTTGAAATTCTTCCTGTAAAATTTTATCCAGCGGCGCTTCGTCTTCCGAATTTATTATGGGAATGTCTTCGGTTTGGTCAGGCAGAAGCTTGGAAAGCGACAACATTTTCGAAGGTTCCCCGGCGCGGCGGCGTTTGAACCGAGAACAGGCGCGTGATGCAATGGTATAAAGCCATGTTGTCGGGTTTGATTTTCCCTCAAACTGCTCCCAATTTCGAAAGGCGCGCAAAAAGGTTTCCTGAACCAGGTCCTCGGCGTTTTCGGGAGTGCCGCACATGCGTAAACCTAAATTGTATACGAGACCGCCATGTTCTTCAAGGAGGTGTGAGATTGCTTTATCTCTAGACCAGCTTTCAGCGTTATTTTTGTCCATGAACACACTCCTAAATTACTGTCGACCGCAAGCCCCGTAAGTGTCAAAGCTTGCAGCTTTTCAAAAAGACCTTTTCTGGAAAAACGAACGTCCCATCGCGGGGACATGCTAAGTTAAAAACTGATGTTACGCGTAGTAAAGCAATTCCGAGACTCAACCGCAAACAGCATCTCATTACGGCTCGTTCCCAAACTCCGGTTTGGGAATGAAAATGGG
>CAXHAT010000052.1:0-42173 GCA_964014485.1 uncultured Deferribacteres bacterium | reverse complement strand
GCGATGCAATGGAGTCTCGTGGGCTCGGAGATGTGTATAAGAGACAGCCGTTGGTTTGGTCGTAAGCGTGAGTATTTTTTGCCGCTTCGTAACCCATTCTACGATCCGGGCGAACGTCTGACCGCCCGATGCCGAGGTCATAGATGACGGCCGCCGGAACAATCGGCACATGTGCGTGCCCTGTGGAGAATCCAATTTTGCGCTCTTCCAGGAATTGCTGCACGCCGCCCGCCGCGTCCAAGCCAAAAGCGCTGCCGCCGGTCAGGAGCAGCGCATGGATTTCGCGCACCAATCTGACGGGTTTGAGCAGTTCGATTTCCCGCGTTCCCGGCGCCGACCCGCGAACGTCGACACCTGTCACGGCCGGCTTTTCAGGGATGACGACCGTGCAGCCCGTTCGCGCTTCGAGATTTTGGGCGTGCCCAACTTTTATTCCGGGCACGTCGCAGAGAGCATCGAGACGCATTAGTTTTTGCCGTTTCCGTTTCCGCCGCCATTGGTAAAACCCGCTCCCGGCGCGCCGGGCTGGGCGATCAGTTTGATCTGGCCGAAGTTCTTCTCATACTTGTCGATGTTGTCCTTCAAAGCGAGCAAAAGCGACTTTGCATGTTGCGGGGTCATAACGATTCGAGCGTAGACCTTGCTCTTCGGAACGCCCGGCAATACGCGGATAAAATCGAAGACAAACTCGGCGCCGGAGTGGCTAATCATTGCCAAATTTGAATAAATGCCTTCCGCTTCTTTTTCTCCAAGCTCGATTTTTATTTGGCGCTGTGATCCGTCCTGCTGATTCATCGAAAAGCCTCCTGTTATGATTTGAAAACGAAGATCAGTGCAAATTACCTTGTCACGATGCGATGTTTTTGTGATTATGAAAACGCCGCCGATATTGCGGCGAGTAAGTAACGCGTTTATCGCCAAAGTTACAATGGAAAATGCCCGTTACACGTTTTTGAGGAGAGGCGGAATGGCAAAGTTTCTGGTTTTGGGTTGTTGCACATTTTTACTGTGTTGCATGGCCTGCTCGGAATCGCGCGAGGCAAAAAATTACCTGCACGAATCCAAAGAAGATTTCGACGCTCGCATGAAATGGTGGCGCGACGCGCGCTTCGGCATGTTTATCCACTGGGGCTTGTATTCCGTGCCCGCCGGCGTTTATCAAGGCGAAACCGGACACGCGGAATGGATTCAAAACACGGCGGAAATCCCCGTCGCCGAGTACGAAAAATACGCCGAGCAATTCAACCCGACGAAATTCGACGCCGACGCCTGGATGAAGCTGGCGAAGGAAGCGGGCATGAAATACGTCGTGATCACATCGAAGCACCACGAAGGTTTCTCGCTTTGGGACTCGAAAGTGACGGAATATGACGTTATGGACGCGACGCCGTTCAAGCGCGACATTCTGCGAGAGCTTGCCGACGCGTGCAAAAAATACGATCTGACGTTTTGTTTTTATCATTCGATCATGGATTGGAATCATCCTGACGCGCAGGCGCCGTTTTATCCGCGGTACAACGGCTCGGGCAAGAAAAATCCTAACTTTCCGCGTTATGTCGAAAGCTTTCTCAAGCCGCAGCTTCGCGAGTTGGTGGAAAACTACGGGCCGCTGGGCGTGCTCTGGTTCGACGGCGAATGGATTGACGAATGGACGGAAGAAATGGGCAAGGATTTATATAATTTTACCCGTGATTTGCAGCCGGACATTATCATCAACAATCGCGTCGGCAAAGGGCGGCAGGGAATGCAGGGGATGAACGCCTACGAAGGCGCAGCGGGCGATTTCGGTACGCCGGAGCAGGAGATTTTGGAAGGCGTTTCCGATTATGATTGGGAATCGTGCATGACCATCAACGACCACTGGGGCTATGCTTCTTACGACAACAATTGGAAATCAACAAAAACGCTCATCCATAATATCGTCGATATTGCTTCGAAAGGCGGCAATTATTTGCTGAACGTTGGCCCGACGGCGGAAGGGTTGATTCCGCCGCAAAGCGTAGAGCGTTTGCAGGAAATCGGCGCATGGATGCGCGTCAACGGCGAGGCGATTTACGCGACCGACAGAATGAAGCATTTTAAGGAAGGAAAGTCCATTCATTACACCCGCGCCAAGGAAGCGTCCTACATTTATGCAATCGCCGTCGACTGGCCCGGCGACAAAATAAGCTTGAAGTATGTCGAGCCGGAGCCCGGTTCTGAAATTCACATGCTTGGCGTCGACGAGCCGCTTGGTTGGCGGTTTTCCCAAGAAAGCGGACTGACGATGTCAATCCCGGCCAATCTGCAAGCCCCCGAAAATCGCCCCGGCGAACATGCGTGGACTTTTCGCATAAAAGGAAAAGCCGCGGCGGTTGCGGAAACGCCGGAAATTATCAGCGGCGAAGAGTCGGGATTGCGGCAAAAGCTGTTCGCGGAAAAGGTCTCGGTGCGTTTGGAAAGCGACGCCCCCGGTGCAACGTTGCGCTACACGCTTGACGGCAGTGCGCCTTCTGCAAATTCGCCGCAATATTCCGAGCCCATTGTCTTTACAAAAACAACAATGCTCAAAGCCGCCGCTTTCAAACCCGGACTCGTTCCAAGCCCGGTCGCTCAAACGGAATTCATTCTGATCAACCAGTACAAATCGATTTCTTACGCTTCGAAGTATAGCGAAAAATACGCGGGCCTCGGGGATTTGACCCTCGGCGACGGAGTACGCGGATCGACGGATTTTCACGACAAGAAATGGCTCGGCTGGGAAGGCGAAGACATGGTTGCTACAATCGATCTCGGCTCGGAAAAAAGCGTTTCCCGCATTCGCGCCGGTTTTTTACAAAACATCGACTCATGGATTTGGGCGCCCAAAGAAGTCGCGTTTGCCGTTTCCAACGACGGGATAAGATTTGAGACGCTGAAGTTAGTCAACGTGCAAATCTCCGAAAAAGATGACGCTGCGACGGTCGAAGATTTTGCAACGGGCGGGCTTAAAAATGTAAACGCCCGTTATATTAAAATCACGGCGGCGGCCATGAAAACTTGCCCCGAATGGCATCGGGGCGCAGGGGGGAAGGCGTGGGTTTTTTGCGACGAAATTATCGTGGAGTAAACGAACTTTGACGTGCCGGGGAGGAAGTAAAGCTTGTTTCACACTTTTCATGAGACCGTGTTTGGAAAGTCCCTGCTTTGTCATTTCGTAGGAATCCTTGAGGTCGCCAGGCATGAACGTTCCCGCATTTTTTTGCGGAAAAGTCTAAAAAAGATGCTTCCAGCGTGACATTTGGGGAGCATTCGACAGCCTCCACAGCTTTACTCGGACGCCTTCACCAGCGCTTCAAGAACCGCGCGTTCAACGTCAAGGACGGTGTAGACGATCTTCTGAGTGGTCGGGTTATAGCGATTCCCGAAAAACGGCGCGTGCAAGACTTCGCCGTCTTTGGACAACAGCCAAATAGTGGGCGTGGAATAAGTCTGCGTGTCGTCCTGCGGTTTGAATTTTCCCAACCACGAGAGCTTTTTCCCGGCATATTCTGAGTTGACCGTCGTTTTTTTGTGATTGAGCATGAGCTGAAATCGAGGGTCAAAAAACACCGCTTTGAACGGAATGGTCTCCAGCGTTTGCAGCGCCTTTGTCGCATTGACGAATGTCTTGAAGTTGTCTTGATATTTCTCAGAATTCTGGCGGGATTTGAGAAAGGCGTCCTCTTCAAAAGCAAAAAGGTCTTCGTGATAAACGGGAGGGCAGACGACGGGCACGACTTCAACGCCGGAATCTTCATACTTCAGGCGGATGTAATTTGAGGTCGGCAAATCGTTAAACGAATCTTCACACCAGAGCCCGCCGTGCGTACGGTCGCTCATGCTCGGGCCGCCGAAGACAAGCAAGTAAATAACTTTCGTTTCTGGCTTGACCAGATCCAATAGTTTGCGGTTTTCGCCGCTTGCGTCTACAACGAAAACGTCGTCTGGGATTTTGTCGCCGACCTCAAACGCATCAGGCTGTTGTGCGAGTAACTTTGACGTAACCAGGAACGCGAGCATAAGTGCGGAGAGCTTTGCAAATGAAATCATGTTGTTTTTCATAATTCAAATATCGCTTGTCAGGTTTGCAAATTCGGGCTAACTTGGTTATCTTCAAATATAAAAAAACGCGCCAAAAGGAAATCGTTTTCATGCCGGAGTCAGAACACGCCTTAACACAAAAACAAAATCTTTCAAAACACCAATTCATTCTTGGGATGACGGCGCTCGCCGTCTTCCTGATCCTTTCGGTGATTTTGTACATTACCTTCAGATCGAGAATGGAAGCTATTGACTGGGTGGCTTTTTATGTTCTCATTGGTTTCGTCGGCGGCCTGATTTTCTATCTCGTCGACCCTTTACGCGATCAATCGTTCAAATGGAAGGGCGTGGCAAATATTGGCGGGGCTGCCGCCGTTGGCGCCGGATTCATGTGGCTCGCCAGTTCTTTGCCGAGCTCGGGCGGCGCCAGCAATGTTGAAATGGGCTCGCTTTTTGAACCGCCGCCAACCGTCTGGCTGCCGATCAATCGCAGCACAGGCGAAATTGAAGAAGTCGAGGTCGAACCTTTGGGGGATCATATTCCGTTGCCTGATTCGTCCGCGTTTAACTGGAATTTGACCTTACGAAAAGCCCCGGATCGGCCCGGCGAATATCAAATCGTCAACCAAAACAATTCAGATTTCCAGTTAGGCAGCCTTGAAATTCCGGATTTTCAAAGAAGCAAGTTGATTCACAATATCCGCCTTGAAATCAATGAACTCGACATCCGGGAAGCGGGCGACGGCGATGAAATCTCAGGCGCTTACCCCTTCTCAATTCTCGCTTATAAAGAAGGCGGCACGCTGCGGTTCAGGCTAAAAACCACGCGCGACGACAGCATTCTTGTAGACCGCGCCGCTAATAAAGAGCTTAATCGCGTGCTGCAAATTGAAGGTAAAACTTACGCGATCATCGTCGTGCTTTCGGTTAAAGAAGACCTTGAGACGGGAAAAGAACCGTTCGCTGAATTCGCAATTTTGGAACTTAAGCCGACTTGGCGCGCCGAGCATGATTGACCAGGACTGTTTAAGTAAGCCTTCGATCACTCTCTTTTTGAATACCGCCAAAATTTGAAAACGCTCCCCAAAGCCGCGATCAGAAACAAGCCAATCAACCAATACGCACTTTGCTGAAAATCAGCGCCGGCGGTTTTGAAAGCGCCGGTTAAAAACCCCGCCAACCCTTCTCCGCCCATAACGCCTGCCGCGATGACGATTCCGGTATGTTCAATATTGCTGAATTTTCGTTTTATGAAAAGATAAATAATCGCCCCTAGAGCCAGTGGAATGGCGAAACCCATTCCTAGAAACATTCCAATGCCCGCTGGCATGAGCAAGACAGGCTGTCGGTATTTTTGCGGCAGGAATGCGTTGACCAATTCGTAGGCGCACGCTGCGCCAAATCCGGTAAGAAACGCCGACGGATAATGAAATCCGAAAATGCTCGCTGCGACAAGCTGCGCCTGGGGAGCGGGCATCGCGTCGGTGAAAAGCACGTCTTGAAAGCCCGTTCGAATCAATTCCAAAACAAACGGCGCCGCCACTCCCGCACAGACGACGGCGATTAAATCGACCTTGACAATGTCCCGAAAACGCGTGCCGACAATGGCGGCGGATTTATAGTCGTGGCCAACGTCCCCGGCGACCGCACAAGCCACGCTCACGAAAATAACGATAGTGAAGGACGCCGCGTAGGAAAGATCGAGTTGAAAAACGGCGTAAAGAAAGGCGATCACCAGTCCGGTGAAAATGCCGAACTGTTCCAGCGGATTAATGTTCGTTTCGCCGGTCATGCGCGCCGCAACGGCGACCATGATCCAGACCATCACGACGCAAAGCAAGGCGGCGAAAACAGGCACGTCGATAAAAATAAGCGTCAAAAATGCGGCTATGGACAGAATGGGAAACAATTTCGCCAAACTCTCCGAGCGTTGAAAAAACGGCTGGAAAATTTGCTTAAAGCGCGGTGCAACGTAGGCGAGAAAAAATCCGATTCCCGAGCCGAGCACCATGCCCATGCCGAAATTCTGCGTCAAAGATTTGGCGTCGTCAAACGCATAGCCCGAATGAAATAAGGCCGGAATTAAGATGAGCCAGCCGATGACCGCGCCGCCAAACCACGAAAAACTTGGCTTTGCGCCCAGGATAAAGCCGCTCGTCAACGGTAGCAGCGTGATGCGCACGGAAAGCGCGACGCCGTAGGTCATGAGCGCCGGAATGCTCCAACTTGCGGAAAAATGCACGTCCCGCACCAATGCAAAAATTCCGGCCAGCGCGCCAATAATAACGACCCCGAACAGAAATTTCCCGCCAACCGCGCCGAGCTTCAAAAGTTCTGCCCCAGCCATGCCTGCCGGATAGGGCAGTTTTTCTTCGTCGACAAAAGTTTTTTTCAGCGGCACGGAGAGCAGAACGCCAAGAAAACCCGCGACGGCGGTTAACAATGCCAGCGTCCACGGATTCGGCCACGAAATGCTCAGACCCTCGTTGGCGTTTAAATACAAAATGCCCGGCACGGTAAAAACGATTCCGCCTGCCACTAACCCGCCAATGCTGGCGCCAGCCTGCGCGACGTTGACTTCATGAACATTCACGGATTTGCCGCGATTCATCATTTTCAATACGCCGCCGGAAACGATGACGGAAAAAATAATCGGCCAGGGGAGCACGCCGAGCGTGACCGCGACATATGAAGAGCTGACAAGCAAAAAAAGCGTCAGCCCAATGGCGATAGCAACAGCGCGGAGAGTTAATCCGGCGCGTTCTTGTGATGGTTCGTTGATAGATTTCTCCACAATCGAGAGTTTAAAGAGTACGGCTCCTGTTTTTCGGCGAATTGCCGTCTCTCTACCTGACACTTTTTGTAAACTGTATTTTCGAGCCGTCGAAAGGCTTCGTTTTGTCATTCTGGAAGAATCTTTGTTATCGCCCAGTGCAGGTCATGCTCAAAAGTTCAAGGGTCGGATCAAAAAAGATGCTTCCAGCATGACAATTCCGGCCTTTTTCGCCAATTTTAGAAACCTATACAAAAAGTGTCAGGTAGTGAAATTGCCGTCCGGATTTTGAAGACAACTCAAGGGAAAGAAAAAATAATCCTGCGAAAAGCCAAAGAATCGCGTCCGTTTAAGCGGCTCGTCGTGCTCTTCAACTGAAAATGACTTGTGACGGTCGAATGATTCATTATTTTCTTCATCGCAAATTCAGCGTCAAAACTCCAAAATCGCCGGAAGAATGGAATACGGAATTTCAGGAACAAACGCAGCGCCAAGAATCCGTTTCGCTTGGATTCTCGACCCGAAAAAAGATCTGATGTTTTATATCGGCTCAGCTTTGGCGGGCTGGCTTTATGTCGGCGTTATTCTTTTCGCCATCATGACGCTCGAAAATCCGCTCGAAGACGCATTTGCCGTCATCTCGCTGGGAGCGTTTGAAATTCCCTTGAATCTGCGTTTCCTTGTTCTCATCAGTTGGGCGTTTATTCTGGATGCGCCGCACGTTTGGGCCACCCTGGGGCGTACGCTTTTTGACCCGGACGAGTGGAAGGTGCGGCGGCGGGAGATTCTTTTCTCGTTTGTTTGGTTTCTGGTCGGACCAGCCTTTATTTTTACGCCTTACCTGATTGGCGGCGTCTCCCCGAGCTTCGGCTACACTTTCTCATCAGAGACGCTCGCGCTTGGCGCGTTGATTTTCTTTGTTCTGTTTAGACTTTGGGCTTACTACCACGTTGTGCGGCAGCATTGGGGCTTCTTCAATTTGTACAAACGCAAAAACAGCGATTTCGACAACGGAGGCAGGCATGATAAAATCGACAAATGGTTTTTCAACACCACGCTTTACATGCCGCTGCTGATGTTTATGACCAGCGCTTTTTATAGCCAAACTCCGGGGCAGCCAGAATTAGGTTTGCGTACGCCGATTTGGGGAGAAATGAGCGTTGGTTCCATTCTGTACCCCGTCACCTGGGCGATTTTTCTGGGGATGCTGCTTTTTTACGCAGGCTACCAATTCAAATTGTGGCAAGAAGGCAAAACGCTTAACGGCAGCAAGTTGCTTTACATGGCTTTGATCATTCCGCTCCATCTGGTCGCATTTAGTCACCCCATCATGGCGGTTTTTATTGTGCCGTTGGTGACGGTGGGCCACAACATTCAGTATCATTGCATTGTCTATCAATACGCTCAGAACAAATATCTTGAAAAGCGTGAGCGCCAGTTTCGCGTTGTCAAATGGCTTTTTAAGAATTTTGCAATTTATGCGACGGTCGGCTTGATTTTTACTTTTGCCTTTTACAAAGGCCCGTGGATCGGCTGGCTGAAATCAACTCTGGGGCTGCAGCTCGACGAAGTCATGCTGAATTCAATCGGTATGATGGCCGGGATTGAAAATCCGGCGGCGCTTGGCCTTGGCGAACAAATGTTTGCCGCGTTTATCGTCGGGTTCGCGATGCAGCATTACTATCTCGACTCGAAAATCTGGCGCGTCAGCAAGGACAAAAGCGTCGCGAAGAATTTGAATGTTCAGGAAAAATGAGCGCGATGGTTTGATCTGGATTATTCAAAACCTGGACTTCCGCCTTCATGACAGTGACAGAATTCGGGGTTGTTGAGCGGTTACGGTTGCATGTGAGTCGCATTCTTAAAGATGACAAAGCATCAGGCGAGAAGCATAACTTTGATTAAATCCGCCAAACATGCGCTTTCAACTATTTCAAAGGCTTCCAAAGGCCGAACATATTGCCTTCGGGGTCGGTCATCCAGGCGAATTGGCCTTGCTCCGGCACATCGGTTGGGGGAATAAGCATTTTGCCGCCCAGGTCTTCGGTTTTTTTCACATACTCGGCCACGTCTTCCACTTCCATATACATCATCACATAATTGTGCGGTTCGTGTCCCAGGCTGGTAATTGCGCCGTCAATGCCCTTGCCCCCGTTTGTCGAGATGTGCTGCGACAACGAACCGTTTTCGCTGGACGACCAATCGAACAGTTTGCAATAAAATTCAGTGACCGTTTCCAGGTTTTTGCAGCCTATGTCGAAATGAACAACGGGTTTGCCCATGAAAATCTCTCCTTTTTTGAATTCATAGTTTTTGCTTGAATGTTCCCGCGAGACCTTCTATGTTTTTCGTTTTAAATAATGGAACCGATTTGAATAAGAAACAGACTTTTAACAAAAGGAGGGGTGATGAGAAGTTTGAATAAAATTTTAACCGCCGCCTGTTTTTTGGCGACCGCAAATTTTGTCTTGGCACAAACCGCGGAAGAAATCTTAAAAAAACATATCGAAGCGGTCGGCGGGCTGGAGAAGCTGGCGGCGATCAAGACGCTCAAAATTTCAGGGAAAAGTTCACGCGGCGGCGGGCGTTTTGAAGCAAAATTTGTCCGCTACATCAAACTGCCAAACATGGTGCGCAACGAGATGGAAATGCGCGGGCAAACCATGGTGCAAGCCTACGACGGCGAAAAGGCCTGGGGAATTATGCCCTTTCGCGGCAGCAGCGAGCCGCAGGAATTTCCGGGCGGGCGCGGCGAAAGCGTCCTGCGTATGGCCGATTTGACCGGGCCGCTGGTTCATGCGCGAGAAAAAGGTTTCGAGGTGGAATTGGCCGGTCAGGAAGAATTTGAAGGCACGGAAGTGTTTAAGCTAAAGGTTACGGACAAAGACGGCGGCGTTTTCCATTCCTTCATCGACGACGAGTATTTTCTTGAAATAAAACGTTCTGTGGAGAGAACTTCGCCGGACGGCGAAAAAGTTGAAGTGACCACATTGTTCAGCGATTTCAAGCCGGTTTCCGGAATTATGGTCGCACACTCCGTCACCACGCAAGGCGGCGGCTTTGGCGGGCGCGGCGGGCGGAGAGGCCCGGGCGGCGGTGGAGCGAACACGATGACGCTTGAATCGATTGAAGTGAACGTGGAGATTGACGACGCAATTTTCAAAATGCCGAAATAATCATCAGAACGAACGTCGGGCTTGCTTCGTCTTCACAACGTATGAAAAAATTATTCAAAAACGCTTTCAGAACCGCAGTCGTTCTGTCGATCCTGATTCACATTCTGTTCTTTTTCGGCGCAAGCACGATGTTGGGACTCGATATTTTTGTCAGTCCGGCGGAAGAGTTCCTGGCAAAGCAGCCGCCGGAAAAGAAACCCCTGGTTTTCGAACTGGTTGAGTCGCCGGAATCAGCCGAGATCGAGCAGCCGAAACAGGAAACGCCCTTTCTTTCTGACAAGACAGCTCAGGCTCAAAACAATGTTTCTCCTGAAGATTTGCAGATCGACGAAGCGTTTTCTGAAGAAAGCTCAAGCGCGCGCTTTCAACAGCAAGCAATACAGCAACCTCCTGAGCCGGAGAAAAAAGCCGAACAGGAACCCAAAGATTTAGGGCAAATGGTTGCAACGCCGCCCCCGGTAAAAAGCAACTTTTCTCGCGAGCTACTGACGGCGCAAGCCAATGACCCGGTTCAGCAAATGCGGGAGGAGCGCCGCAAAAACAAGGAATCGAAAACGCTGGATTTGGGCGATTTTTCGCTCAATACCTACGCTTGGGATTTTGCGCCCTACATGCTTAGGCTCAAGCGCAAGATCGACCGAAATATTTTCCCGCCCACGGCTTTTACACGCCTTGGTTTGATTGGCGGAACCACATTCCTGCGCTTCAGAATCAACAAAAACGGCAAGATGGAAGCGCTCGACTTGCTCGATTATCGCGGCCACCAATCGTTGATGAAAACCAGCGTCAACGCCGTCAACATGTCCGCTCCTTTTGAGAAGCTGCCGGAAGATTTCCCCGAAGAATACCTCGAGATAACCGCAAAATTTGAGTACGTTAATATCAAGCGCAGGTAGGTGAGTCGTCCATGAATTATTTTGACGATCCTGCGAATGTCGCGTCGTACATCAAAATGTGCGAAGGTTATGACGGCGCAGAAATCATCGCAAAGTTGCAAGAATATCTGTCGCCCGGAGCTTCTTTGTTGGAGCTGGGTATGGGGCCGGGAACGGATTTGGACATGTTGAAAAAAACGTACAAAGCCACCGGCTCTGACCTGTCGCAGACTTTCCTCGACATTTACCGAAAAAATAACCCTGACGCTGATCTCGTCTTGCTCGACGCCGTTGAGCTAAAAACCGAGAGGACTTTTGATTGCATTTTCAGCAACAAGGTGCTTCATCACGCGGCCAAAGAAGATTGTGCGCTCTCCTTAAAAAACCAATTGCGTTTGCTCAATAAGCGCGGGCTCGTTTGCCACACGTTCTGGCATGGGGACAAAATTGAAGAGCATCACGGCTTGTATTTCAAGTACTATTTGATGGATGAGCTTGAAGGAATGATTCCTGATGCGTTCGAGATTTTGACGAAGGATTTATATCAAGAAATGGAACCGGATGATTCGATTTTGATGATATTGAGAAAACTTGTTTAATTGCTTTCGTCGCCGCCTGATTTAAAACTGGTTTCTACAAGTTCATCTCAAATTCTTAACTCATGTTACGCGCTTGCCAGTAATGCATGTCGTAGATTGGTTTTCGGTCACGTCGAATATTGTAAAAGCTGCTTGACCCAAAAACGGTTTTTCAAGGTCATTCCTGCGGAGGCAGGAATCCAGTGGCCGTGCACCATTTTCTGGATTCCTGCCTCTGCAGGAATGACGTGTGAAGCAAAGCTTTTAATCAAATGCCATATCATTGTCGCGTAACATCAATTCTTAAAATCAAATATGAAGCGTCGATTTGTCGCTTTGAAATTTCTTGTCATCTGCTCGGGATTCTTGCTCGGCGCTGCTTTTGAGTTGGCGGCGCAGCCTGCCAGCGCTGAACGCCTGCCCAAAGAACCTGCCTGGCCGACTTCCGCGAAAGAAGATTGGCTCATTCAACCGACCAGTGCAAAAGCTGCTGTTTATCGCACGGAAAACGCCAATGAAATCGCGCTTGCCAATGGCTTGATTCGTCGCGTGATCCGACTGTCGCCGAACGCCGCAACCGTCGCTTTTGATAATTTGATGACCGGCGCTGCGATCTTGCGCGGCGTGAAATCAGAAGCCGTCATCGTTTTAGATAACGCGACGTTTTCTGTTGGCGGCCTCGTTGGTCAGGAAGAATACGGTTATCTCAAGCAGGAATGGCTCGATTCCCTGCAAGCCGATCCCCGAGCTTTTCATTTTTCACATTTTGAGGTTGACGCGATTCAGCCGCGATTTGAATGGAACCGCAAGCGCTACAGCGAAGGCCGTCCGTGGCCGCCGCCCGGCGCTATGCTGACATTGCATTTCCGGGCGCCGATTCAAAAATACGCTGACTTGAAAGTCAAAATTCATTACGAAATTTATCAGGATTTGCCGCTCCTGGCGAAATGGCTTGAAATCGAAAACGGCGGCGACGAAACCGTGCGCTTGAATCGTTTTATCAGCGAGCAACTTGCCGTCGTGGAGTATGAATCTATCGTTGAGCCGCCAAAACGCTGGCGCTTTCCGAACATTGAAGTTTTGAGCGACTACGCCTTTCGCGGCATGGATTTGCAGAGTTCGAATAAAACTACGTTTTGGGTTCCGGATTCGCAGCATTTGTCGCAAGTGAATTATCAGCGCAAAACGCCGAATTTGTTAGAGTCGCGTCCGCCGCTTGGCCCGAACTTACGGATTGATCCGGGACAAACCTTTGAATCTTTTCGCACTTACGAATTGGTTTACGACAGCGAAGATCGCGAGCGGAAAGGGTTGGCGGTGCGCCGGATGCATCGCACGCTCTCGCCCTGGGCGACGGAAAACCCGATTTTGATGCACGTGCGCCGCGCCGAACCCGAAGCCGTAAAATTGGCGATTGACCAAAGCGCGGAAGTCGGTTTTGAGATGGTGATTTTGACCTTTGGCAGCGGCTTTGACGCCGAGAACGAAAGCTCGGAGTATTTGTCGCGAATCAAAGCGTTGGCCGATTACGCGCACGAAAAAGGCGTTGAACTTGGCGGTTATTCTCTGCTCGCCAGTCGAAAAATCAGCCCTGAACATGACGCGATCAATCCGAAAACGGGTAAGCCGGGCGGCATGATTTTCGGAAATTCGCCATGCCTCGGCAGTGCTTGGGGAAAAGACTATTTTCGCAAATTGCGTCAGCTTTACGAAAAAACCGGACTCGATTTGCTCGAACACGACGGCTCCTACCCCGGCGACATTTGCGCTTCAACCAGCCACCCCGGTCACGACGGAATGGAGGATTCGCAGTGGCGACAATGGCGCATGATCACTGATTTTTACAAGTGGTGCCGCGCAAAGGGCGTTTATCTCAATGTGCCGGATTTTTATTTTCTCAGCGGATCGAACAAGGTGGCGATGGGATATCGCGAGACGAATTGGTCTTTGCCGCGCGAACGCCAAATTATTCTTGGTCGTCAGAATATTTTCGACGGCACGTGGGAGAAAACGCCGAGCATGGGCTGGATGTTTGTGCCGCTCGTCGAGTATCACGGCGGCGGTGCGGCGGCGACGCTTGAACCGCTGTCTGAGCACCTGGACGCTTACGGCGCGCACCTGGCGCAAAATTTTGGCTCCGGCGTGCAAGCATGTTATCGCGGGCCGCGTTTGTTCGATTCTCCGGCGACGAAAGCCGTCGTCAAAAAATGGGTCGATTTTTACAAGGCCAATCGCGCCATTCTCGACTCCGACATGATCCACCTGCAGCGTGCGGACGGACGCGATTGGGACGGCGTTCTGCACGTGAATCCGAAATTGCGAACCAAAGGCCTGGCGATGCTCTACAACCCGACGAGCGCCGAGATCGCGAGAACGATTGCTTTGCCGCTTTATTACACCGGCTTAGGCCAAAATGCGCGTGTCCGAACTTCTTCCGGCGCGTCGCAAGAATACGCGCTGGATCGAAAGTTTAGAATTGAAGTGCCGGTCAAAATTCCAGCGCGGGGCATTGAATGGTTGATCATTAAATAATGTTGATTGGTGTAAGTTTATAAATCTTAAATCGGTCGTCCGGGCTTGTCATTCAGGATGAATCTATTGGGCAGACCCTGTGAAATTGGCCAAATAGATTTATCCTAATTGCCAGGTTAGGAATGGATGCAAAATCAGGGACAATAGTATAAGGATAATTCAATGGCGGGCATGACGTTAACGGAAAAAATCTTTTTACAACACGCGATCAATTGGCCGGAAAATTTCGTCAAGGCCGGGGATATTGTCACCATTTCCGTGGATTGGACGATCGCCAGCGAGTTGGCCTGGAACGGCATGAACGAGACGTGGAAAGCGCTGGATAAACCGCCGCTTTTTAATAAAGACCGCTTTTATCTTGCGCTCGATCATACCGTTGATTCGCAGACCTTAGCCAATGACGCCCGCACTCAAAAACTCGTCCAGCTTTCGCGCAGCTTCGCCAAAGACGCTGACTTGACCTATTTTTACGACGCGAACGAAACCATCATGCACACCGAATTTTTTCGGCAGCTTGTGCGTCCGGGCGAAATTGTGCTCGGTGCCGACAGCCACACCAGCTCCCACGGCGGCATGTCCGCGATTGCGGTCGGGCTCGGCGGTGCGGATATTGTCGTGGCGATGGTTTTGGGACGCTCGTGGATTCAAGTTCCGGAAGCGATCAACGTTCACTACGCGGGCGAATTGCCGTTTGGTTTGACCGGCAAGGACGTCATCCTGAAAACGCTCGGCGATCTTGGGCGTAACACTGTCGCTATGGAGCGCACCGTAGAATTCACTGCTGATTTCATGGAAGATTTTTCCACCGATTTTCGCTTTACCATCGCGAATATGACGGCGGAATTTGGCGGATTGAACGGCATTTTTCCTGCGGATGTTCAGACGATGAAAACAATGCGCAATCGACGAAAAAAAGAGTTTCGCGAAGGCGGTTTTTGGTTCCGCGCTGATGAAGACGCAAACTATGCGGAGAAATTTGTCATTGATCTTCGCAACATGACGCCGCTTGTCGCGAAGCCCTTTTCGCCGGACAACGTTTTCTCTGTAACTGAAGCGACGGGCCAAGCGCTTGACGGCTGTTTTATCGGCGCGTGCACCACGACGGAAGAAGAATTGATTTTGGGTGCATTCGTGCTTGAACAGGCTTTGAAGAATAGCGAGCGTCCCATTGAAAACTCGAATCGGATTGTTGTGCCCGGAAGTTTGGAAGTTGCGCGAAATTTGCAAAACGCAGGTCTGCTGGAAATTTACGAACGCGCCGGATTCCGCGTCAGCGAGCCGGGGTGCAGCATGTGTTTGGGCATTGCCAGCGACCGCGCCAAACCGGGCGAAGTCTGGCTTTCTTCGCAAAACCGCAATTTCCCGAACCGAATGGGCAAGGGCAGTTTGGCGTGGCTGGCGAGCGCACCGACGGTTGCGGCCAGCGCTCTTGACATGAAAGTCCGTGATCCGAGACCGTTGATCGAAAAAATTGATCGTGATCGATTCAATGAAATAGTGCGTCGCGAGGGCTCCTTTCAACAACCAATTTATACCGAGCCGAAAAGCGAACGCACGGCGGAAAAAGCGGTCAGCGCAAACGGTTCGCTCAAGAGTGACGCCATGCTTTTTTCCGGCAAGGCGCAACTTTTCGGCGATCACGTCGACACCGACGCGATGATTCCCGGTGAATTTTGCCACTTGTCGGATATTGCCGAGCTCGGCGAAAAGGCGTTTTTTCATGTCCGGCCAGATTTTACTCGAAGAGTGCGATACGGCGAAAACATTATCGTCGCGGGAGATGGGTGGGGCTCTGGATCAAGCCGGGAACACGCGGCGTGGGCGTTGAAAGGAGCGGGGGTAAAAGCTGTGATTGCCAAAAGCTACGCGTTTATCCACAAGCGCAACCTGGTCAACGAAGCGATCCCGTTTCTCATCATTGATGACGATTCGTTTTATGACGCCGTTGAAGACGCGACAGCGTTGGATATCGATTTGAATCGCAGCGAAGTCACGATTGGCGGCCGGGTGTTTCAAGGACAAATTTTGCCCAAAACGATGCAAACAATCATGGCGAACGGGGGGATTATTCCGCATGTTAAAAAAAGGCTGGCGAATGCGTCGGCGGTTTGATTGTGGTTTGCCAAGCTATACTTTTGCTTGACGACCGGCGGCTTTGAGGTGAAGAATACACTACCTTACACTTTTTGTCTATGCTTCTAAAGCTGGCGAAAGAGGCCGGAATTGTCATGCTGGAAGCATCTTTTTTGATCCAACCCTTGAACTTTTGAGCATGATCTGCACTGGACGATAACAAAGATTCCTGCAGAATGACAAGACGGGGCCCTTCGGCGGCTCGAAAATGCAGTTTTAAAAAAAGTGTCAGGTAGAGAGGGGCGACAACGAAAAATCGCATTTCAACGTCAAATTCAACAAATAATTCCGAAGCTGTTTTGAAATTTGAAAAAGTCCATTTTTTGACCGAAAAAATTTTGACACAAAATTTGTCCGACCTTCAAAATACTCGCCTTGACGGTGACGCTCTCTTCAAATCGCCGCGAGTTTATTTTGCAATTCTTTGCTTTCTCGAAAATAAGAATTCGGTCTTCCGGTTTCGCGGCAGAGCAAAGATCGTCTGCAATTCCCCACGACCAAAATCTCTCTTAAAATCATGAAAAACAGAGCTTAATGACTCTTCTTCTCTTTTGGTCTCATCCTTGCCTTAACGGTAGTTGTAACTGATGTTACGCGTCAGCCGTGACGCCCTAGAAACTCTCGTTAAAGTCATTCCCGCGCAGGCGGGAATCCAGTCAATCGCGCACAGCCCCTGGATTCCCGTCCGCGAGGGAATGAAGTAAAAGTAACTTTTTTCAGGTGCTATTTGGGAAATTTCCAAGAGTGCGTAACATCACGTTGTAATAAAACCGTCATCAAGTTGAGAGAGAAAAATGAGAAGCTTCAGAATCGTTTTCGCTCTCCCTTTTATTTTTTTCGTTCACACCAGTCTCGCACAAACGCCGCTCGATTTGCCCGAAGCCTTGCGCTTGGCGAAGGCGAATAATTTACGAATACAACAGCAGCAGGAAAGTCAGAAAATCGCCCGCATGGAAGAGCTGGCGGCAAAGGCGGGACTGCGTCCAACGCTTGATTTCGTCGCGGCGTCAGAGTATCTCTCCAAAGTCAACGAGATCGACTTGAGCGAAACCATCGGCGTTGCGGGGCGGCGCATTCAATTGGGAGGACACGAACGCGCGGAGTTGAGATTGCGCGTGCAACAGCCGCTTTTTACCGGATTTCGTTTGCGCTCAATAGCGGATTTGGCGCGCACCGCCAGACTCAACGAGGCTGAAAAACTCGCCTTGTTGGAAAACGAAATCTACCACCACGTCCATTTGATTTTCTACCGTTTCCAAAGCCTCGCCAATCAAACAAACATTCTCAACGCAAGCCTGGGTCGCTTGCGGCTGCAATTGACCAATGCCAGAAATTTGTTCGAGGCCGCGCAGGCAATGGCTTTTGATACGCTCCAGGTTTATAACCAAATTCTGGCTGTCGAGATCGAATTGCAAGACGCACAACTCGCGACACGTCTCGCGAGGCTGCAAATGGCGCACTTGCTAAACTTGCGGCAGGCGCGCCCTCTCGCGGAAATTGATCTGGCGCGCCCCGAAGAAAATCCGCCGGATATTGCTCATTTGAAAGCCGACGCTTACTTGAATCGCCCCGAGCTCAGTTCGGTTCGTTTCGCGCAAAAAAGCGCGGCGCTGCGTCAAAAGCTGGCCAGATCAAATTACTACCCGTCTGCTTTTTTGCACGCGAATTACCAGTATTCCAAGCCGGGTCTGGATCCGGTCGCCAATGCCTGGATGGGCTATTTTTCCGTGGGCGTAAACCTGCAATGGAATTTGTGGCGCTGGCAGGCGGATCGCCGCAGAATCGAGGCGCAGGCTATCGAATTTGACCGCCTGACGCTGCGAGAAAAAGAAGTGTTGCGCGCGATTGAGTACGAAATTGAAGAAGGGTTCGAAAAATTGCAGTTCAGCTTGCAGCAAGTCACGCTCGCCGAACAGTTGGAGTCGCAGGAAAATGAGCGCTACCGCATTCTGGTTGTCCAGCATCAAGCGGGGGTTGCGCCGACGAATGATTTGATTAAAGCGGAGGCCGACTTGACCAGCGCGGCGCTAAAAACCAGGCAGGCGCTGATTCAGTACTATGTTTTTCTTGCCGATCTGCGCAAGGCGGCGGGAACCATTCACGAAGAAATTTAGATCAGGAGGCGAGAATGCGATTCAATTATTATTTGTTGGCGTTACGTGATTTATCTCGAAAAACTCCTTCCATGTCATTCCCGCGGAGGCGGGAATCCAGGAAATCGCACCAATATCTGGATTCCCGCCTTCCAGGCTGTTGCAGAATGGGCGCAAAGCGCCCTTGCTGCATTCCCACGCAAAGCATGGGAACGGGAAGCAACTCTTTATTTCTCAAAACACTACGTCTCGTTCCAATGCTTCGCGTTGGAATGCAGGTTCGGCGCTTTGCGCCCACTTTTTTGCTATTCTGCAACAGCCTGCTCCGCGGAAATGACCAAAATGGAAGTTTTGGCATTCTAAAGCCAGTGCGTAATTTCTGTTATTTAGTTTTTATCGCCGCCGGGATTTTGGCAGGCTGCGGCAATGACGACAAGAAGGAATTCACGGCCAGCGGCATTGTCGAAGGCACGAGCGTGAAAGTCGGCGCGCAGACGGGCGGCTGCATTCAGAACATTTATTTTGAAGAGGGCGAAGACGTTCAAAAAGGCTTGGCCATCGCGGCGGTGGATACGGAAAAATTGGCCTATCAATTGGAGCAAACGCAGGCTGCGATTGAAGAGTTGGGCGTGCAGCGCCAAATCAATCTCAATGCGTTGAGCATGGCGAAAACCGAGCACGATCACATTGAAAAAAAATATCGCCGTTATCTTGATCTTTACGAAAAAAACTCCGCGTCCCGGCAAGTTCTGGATGATTTGAAAGCGGCGTATGACACGCGAAAAACCGCGCTGCAAAACGCCCGGCAAAGCATCGCCGTGGTCGGAAGCAAGCAAAAAGGCTTGGCGGCGCAGGAAAAGTTGCTCCAGCGGCAAATCAACGACGCCACGATTGTCGCGCCGCTTTCCGGCACGATCACGACGAAATATTTCGAACCCGGCGAAATGATTCCCACGGGCGCTCCGATTGTGGAAATAATCGACCTGAGCAGAATGTGGACAAAAGTCTACATTTCCGAAAAAATGCTGGCGCGCATCGAAGTCGGCCAAGACGCTGAAATTCGCATCGACGGTACCGACAAAACGCTCATCGGACAGGTCGCCTGGATCAGCCCGCGAGCGGAATTTACACCGAAAAGCATTTTAACGGAAGAAAGCCGGACGTCGCTCGTTTACGCCGTAAAAGTCATCGTGGATAATCCCGACAAAATACTCAAGCACGGCATGCCCGTCGAAATCGCGGTGCGGTACGACAGGCCCGCGGCGCTGACCAAGCTTTAATCTTGAGCTCGCGCAGAATGACAAACGCAATCGAAATCAAAAATTTTAGCAAAGCCTATAACGGCACAAATGCGGTCACGGATTTGACGATGACCGTTCGCGAAGGCGAGTTGTTCGGCTTGATCGGGCCGGACGGCGCGGGCAAAACCACAATGATGCGAACGCTCTGCACGCTGCTTACTTGCGAGCAGGGAGAAATGCAAGTGGACGGCAAGGACGTTCGAAAAGACATTGCGGCGATCCGCTCGATTCTTGGTTACATGCCGCAGCGTTTTTCGCTCTACCCCGATTTGACCGTTGAGCAAAACCTGAATTTTTTCGCGGAGTTATTCGGCGTTTCCAAACTTGAAAAAGCGGAACGCATGGCGGAACTGTACCAATTCAGCAAACTCGAGCCGTTCAAAAAGCGGCTGGCGGGTGATCTCTCCGGCGGCATGAAACAAAAGCTGGCGCTGTCTTGCACGCTCATCCACACGCCGAAAATCCTGATTCTCGACGAACCGACGACCGGGGTCGATCCGGTCTCACGGCGAGAATTTTGGGAAATACTGCGGCGGCTTCAGGGAGAAGGCGTGACCATTTTGGTTTCAACGCCTTACATGGACGAAGCGGGATTGTGCGCGCGCGTCGCGTTCATGCACCAGGGCCGAATCCTGGCGATGGATAAGCCGGAAAACCTGCACGAGCTTTTCCCTGATCATTTGTACGACATGACCTCCAGCGACAATCGCGCGCTGGAATCGTTTTTCCGTCGGGAAACGGATGCACGATCACAGCAGATTTTCGGAGAACGCTTGCACGCGAGCTTTGAGAATGAACTGCTCCGGGCGCAAATCGACGAAATCGTGCAAAACGCGCCGGTTCAAATTGAAGATTTCCACAGAATTCAACCAAGCATCGAAGACACGTTTTTGGCGTTGATGAAAAAACAAGAGAGGGCGGTTTGAATTCCTACGCTGTTTCCACCGAGGGCCTGGGCAAGCGCTTCGGTAAATTTCAGGCTGTCAAGAATTTGAATCTTGCCGTTGACTATGGTGAGATATTCGGTTTTTTAGGAGCCAACGGTGCAGGGAAAACCACCGCCATTCGTATGCTTTGCGGGCTGCTTTTGCCGTCGGGCGGCGGCGGCCAGGTGGCCGGTTTTGATATTTGGAAGGAGAACGAAAAAATCAAGCAAAGCATCGGCTATATGAGCCAGAAATTCTCTTTGTACAATGATTTGACGCTGGCGGAAAATATTGAATTTTACGGCGGGGTTTACGGCCTGAACCGGAAAAATCTAAAGGAAAAGCGCGAGCAATTGCTCTCGGAACTCGGCTTGACGCAAGAAGCCGACCGAATGACCGCCGATATGCCGCTGGGCTTTAAGCAGCGCCTCGCTTTGGGCTGCGCGCTGCTGCACGACCCAAAAATCATCTTTCTCGACGAGCCGACCAGCGGCGTCGATCCCGAAGCGCGACGGAATTTCTGGGATTTGATTTATCGGCTGGCTGAGCGCGGCAAAACGGTTTTCGTCACCACGCATTACATGGACGAAGCCGAATATTGTCACCGCGTTTCGATCATGTACAACGGAGAAATCATCGCTTTAGACAAGCCCGAAGCCTTGAAGCGCCAGTACGGCAAGCCGTCGATGCAGGAAACGTTTATTCATTTGGTGGACAAATGAAAACCAGAATCTGGCCCATTATTCGTAAGGAATTCATCCACATTTCGCGGGATTTTCGAACGCTCGTGATCGTCATTCTCATGCCCGTCACGATGCTTTTTTTGTACGGCTATGCGATCAATCTGGAAATTCAAAACATCGAAACGGTGGTGCTAGATCATGATCGAAGCGTTGAGAGCGATGCTTTGATTCGGAAATTTGAAGGCAGCAAGTTTTTCACGGTCAAGCGTTTTTCCGGGCCGGAATCGCAACTGGAGAATTTTTTCGCCCATCGCGAAGCCCGGCTTATTTTGACCATTCCATCGGATTTTTCAAAAAAACTGCTTTCGCAGCCGATCACGAAAGTTCAGGTTCTCATTGACGCCAGCGACCCCAACGCCGCGCAATTGATCCGCAATTATACCTCCGGCGTTTTGCAATCCTTCAGCGCCGAATATACGGCCGAGCCGATTTTCAACGTTGAAACCGCCATCTGGTACAACCCGGCTCTGAAAAGCGCCCATTTTTTCGTGCCAGGTCTGGCGGCGCTGATTTTGATCATGATTTCGGCGCTGCTCACAAGCATCGCCATCGTCAGGGAAAAAGAAACCGGAACGATGGAACAAATCCTGGTCTCCCCAATCCGCCCGGGCGAGATTATCGTTGGAAAAGTGGTGCCGTACATTTTTTTGGCTTTTGTGGATTTGCTCATCATTTTGGGCATCGCGCGATTTGTTTTTGACGTGCCCTTTGTTGGCCGCTTTGGCGTGTTGCTGATCGCTTCATTTGTTTACATTTTCGTTGCGCTGAATATGGGCTTGCTCATTTCAACCCGCGTGCAAACGCAGCAAGTCGCCATGTTGCTCGCTTTAATTATGACGCTGCTGCCGAGCGTGATGCTTTCCGGCTTCATGTTTCCGATTTCAAGTCTGCCCCCGGTTTTGCAAGGCATTTCCTACATCGTTCCCGCAAAATACTTTCTGATTTTAATCCGTGGGATCATGCTAAAAGGCAACACGCTTGTGCAATTGCTGCCCCAATTCGCGGTGCTCGCCGCCATCGGCCTTTTTCTCATCGTTGTCAGCGCCAAGAAATTCAAAACAACGCTCGAGGCCTGACCATGCAGCAAATTCTGTATTTAATACAAAAAGAATTTCGCCAGATTTTCCGCGACAAGGCCATGGTGACGATCATCTTTTTCGCGCCCATCGTGCAGATGATCGTGCTCGGCTTCGCCATTACGACGGACGTGAAGAACGTCAAAACCGTCATCGTTGACGACGACAACAGCGCCGTCAGCCGTGAGATCATTCGTAAATTTGAAAGCACGCCTTACTTTTCCGTGCAGGAAATCATCAAAGATCACGCGGAAGTTCGCCGCCGGATCGACGAATGGCAAACACAAATGGCTGTGATCATTCCAAAAGGCTTTGCTCGTGATTTTGAGCGCAAATCACAGCCGGAAATTCAAATCATCGTCGACGGCCTGGACGGCAACACCGCCGGCATTGCGCTGGGTTATGCGCAGGGACTGCTGCGAGGCTTCGCCGCCGAAATCGTAGCGGCGGATCAATCTTACGCGAAGATATTCGCCCAGGCGAGAGTTGTGGAGCCGGAAACGAGAATGTGGTACAATCTTGAGTTGGAAAGCAAAAACTACATGATTCCCGGCCTCATCGCCGTGCTTTTGACCGTGGTCAGCACATTTCTTTCGTCGATGGGATTGGTGCGAGAATCCGAGATCGGCACGCTTGAACAGCTCATGGTCACGCCGATCAAAAAGTGGCAATTGATTCTGGGGAAGGTCTTGCCTTTTTTGATTTTGGGCTTTGCCGAGCTCGCCATCATGCTGCTCGTCGCTTTCGTAGTGTTTCAGCTCAAAGCGGCGGGGAGTATCGTCTTGCTTTTCCTGCTGGCGGCGCTCTACTTATTGACGACGCTGGGCTTGGGGATTTTTATTTCAACGCTGGCGAAAACACAGCAGCAAGCCATGTTTATCTCATGGTTTTTCCTGATCTTTCTGATCTTCATGGCCGGGTTCATGTTCCCGATTCCCAACATGCCCGAAGTGATCCAGAAAGCGACCTATCTTGATCCTATGCGCTACTTTATCATTATCTTGCGAGAAATATTCTTGAAAGGCACCTCGCCGCAATTTTACCTGACCGAAATCCTGGCGCTGACTGCATTTGGCGTCGTGATTCTTGGACTGAGTGCGCTAAAATTTCAAAAGCGCATCAGCTAAAAAGCGTGCCCGATACTCAAATGATATTGCCGCGTTTCCAGCCCGCTCGCGTCTTTTTGCAACGGCTCGCTGGCGTCAAAACGGAGCGGGCCGATGGGCGTGTTGAAACGCAGACCGATTCCCGGCGAATAGCGCAGTTTTGAAACTTTGCTTTCCCAAACATTGCCAAAGTCAAAAAACGCCACGCCGGAAAAATAGCCGAAGATTGGGAAACGCAATTCCAGGCTATTTTCGGAGAGAATCTTACCGCCCGCCGGGCGCAGCGAGCTAACACCCGCAGTGTCGAAAATAGCCTCTCGCGGCCCGAGATCAAATAGCGACCAACCGCGCACCGAGTTGCTGCCGCCAACGTAAAAACGCTCTTCCCGAGGCAGCACTTCCGTATCGTCAAACGTTTTCAAATATCCCGCTTTCACTTTGATCGCCGCCGTCAAGCCGCTGCGGTGAAGCTTGTGAAAAAAGCGCCACTCCGCCACAGCCCGTGCGAACTTCACGCTGTTTAACCCAAGCCCTGAAAACGTGAGCGTCACCGCTTCATAACTGCCGCGCGTCGGTGAAAAAAGCGGAGCGCTCGTGTCACGCCAGAAGCCGGCGGAGACGGCGGATTTGTTATAAAATTTTTCCAAAGAATCGGCTGCGGAAGCGTCGCCGCGGCTTTCCACTTCTTCGAATAAATAATTCACAAAGCCAGTGGTAAATGCCGCAACTTTTCTTTGCGCCGACACCGTGCCGCCCAATCGCCGCGCCTCAAAAGCCGCGTTTTTCTGAGTTTTATAAAAAGGCGTGACGTTCAAAATTGTCTTGTCTTCCAAAAATGACGGCTGCGTTAAGCCCGCCTCCAAGCTAATCGGCTCCAGGCCCGAACGTTTCGCGACAATATTCAGCAGCCGTCCGCCCCCCAGCCAGCGCATTTTTGCGTCCACCGAAACGCGGAATTTATCTTCCGCCCCCCAGCCGATTCCTTGTTTGGAAACAAAATCCGGGGCTTCCTTCACTTCGATTCTCACCGGCAATGTCGAATCGGGCGGATTTTCCAACAAGGGATGAATCGTGACAAATTCGAACAAGCCGAGCGCGTACAAGTTTGCCTGCGAAGTATTGATTTTTTTCTGCGAGAAAGACTTGCCCGATTTAAACGCGAGCTGCTTTTGAATCAAATGATCGGATACGCGCTGATTGCCGATCACTTCAACGCTGTCAAATGCGCAATGCGGGCCGGGATCGATTTCGACGGCGAGATTGAGCTTGAAATTTTGCGCATCAAGCTCCGGGCGCGGCGTGATCTTCACGTAGGGAAAACCGGCGTTGGCAAACGCATGGAACAAAGTTTCGCGGTCAGCGAGCAGCGCCAAATCGCGATAGCGCCTGCCGGTTTTAAGCAAAAAATTGGGTTTGGTGCGCGCAATGACAGCATTCGTAAGGCTGTCACGCGCGGCATATCGCAAATTTGCGACGACGACTGAATCACCCTCCGAAAGATGAATATTGAGCGTAATACGGTTGCCGTTGGCTTTTGACTGGATTTCAAAAGTGTCGACTTTGGCTGCAAGAAATCCTTCGGTGATATAGAACGCCCGCAAGCGCTCAAAATCCTTTCGCAACAAAACCTCGCTGTAAATGTTGTTGCGATTGCCGCTTTTGGACTTCAGCGTCATTTTGGATTTCAACATCCAACCAGGGATGCTTTTGTTGCCGTGGAAATTGATTTTTTTGATGACGACATCTTCTTGTCCAAGCAACGGGGCGAAGGTCAAGAAAAAAAGAAGCGCGGACGAGATGAGTTTGATTGATGAAAGCCTCTGGAAAACAGGCGCGGGAGTAAAGTCGTTCATGAACGCGTTTTTTTGATCCGAAAACGGAAAGCTGTGCAAATCCTGAGCTTGTGTTGAAGGTGTTTTATATACTGAAAAAGATTTTTGTTTTCAATGCACAATTTCACAACGCGCTTCGGCGATATTTGGCGGAATCCGTTTGCTTTTTCGTATTCGATTCGACTTTCTCAGTGTACGCGCCATCGCAAAGAAGCAAGGAGTCCAAAGCTTGCTTTGCCTTTCTCTACCCTGAAAAAAGTGGCAACGGAATGGCAAGGCAAGCCTTGCACTCCATTTTCTGCATCGGCGTGTGTAACATCAGTTTTGTAATCTGAAAACGTGGGTTGCCAAATGAAAAATACGTTTTTGCTCCGAATTGTAACGCCGCTCATTTTGCTCTTTGCCTTCAGCGCGGGGCTGGCGCAAAACAAGAAAATGGACTTCGGGCCGACGAACCCTGATCATCCTGAGATCAACCAGGGGCCAAAAACCGAGGCGATTGGCGGGAAAGGCATGGTCAGCACGCAATTGGCCAGTTCAACTTTGGCGGCGCTCGACGTGCTTAAATCCGGCGGAAATGCTGTCGACGCGGCGCTCACCGCAATGTTCGTGCAGCAAGTTCACGACTATCACATGGTTTTTCTTTTCGGCAGTATGTCGGCCATCGGCTATGACGCGAAATCCGGCGAGTATTACGCCATCAGCGCCGTTTCCGCCCGTCCAAAAGCGGATCGCGGCTAGTCCGGAGATCCGTCGAAAGTGTCGATTGGCGGCACGATTCGCGGGGCGGAAGCATTGATGCAGCGCTTCGGCAGCCGGTCATGGGCGAGCTACATTGAACCGGCGATTCAGGCGGCGGAAGAGGGCGCGATTGTCACCTCGTTCATGTACGGGTTCAATTTTGCGCTGTTCGATTTTGGGTTTCTCGGCGATTTGCGCCAGCACACGGAAGCGCGAAAGTTTTACATGCCGGACGGTCATCTCGTCGGCGTTGGGCGCCCCTGGAAAATGCCCGCGTTGGCGGAGACGTTGCGCAAACTGGCGGCGGAAGGGCCGGACTACATGTACACCGGCGCCTGGGGGCAAAAGTTTGTTGAAGCGGCGCAAAAATCCGGCGGACGCATTTCGATGGCCGATATGGAGGAGTACGCCGCGATTTGGGACAAACCGGTGCAATTTTCATATCGCGGACACACGATTTACGGCTCGCCGCCGCCCGATACCGGCGGATTGATCGTCGGTTACAATCTCAATATTTTGGAAAATTTTGACTTGAAAGCCGCCGGGCATTACGCAGAATCCATTGAAACGCTGGAAACGATTTCCCGCGCATTTGGACGGGTTCACAAAGAAGTCTCCGGCACGATTCGCGACCCGTTGAATTACCATATTCCGAGCGAGCTTTGGCTGTCGAAAGAGTACGGCAAAATGGGCGCGGAATTTGTGCGCAACTCCATGCCGAAGGTCAGCGCTGAAGTTAAAACATCCAACGTTGAAAACGCTTTTGATCCGCGTGAAATTGCGGAATTGGGCAGCGATCACATCGTTATCGCGGATAAGTTTGGCAACTGGATTTCGATGCTGCACACCATTCACGGCGGCGCGCCGGGCGTTTTTATCGACGGCGTGCGTGCAACCGGCTCCGGCGCGTCGGCTGCGACAAACGGCGACGGGCGACGGCTCATTCTGCCGATCACGGCAATTATGATCGCCGACGAAAACGGCAAACCCTGGCTGGCGATGGGCACGCCGGGCAACCCGCCCCAGCCTGTGACGGAAGTGTTGATCAATATTTTGGATTTCGGCATGAAACCGCTCGACGCAGCGGACGCGCCGCGCTTTTGGGCGTTTCGTGAAGGCGAAAAAATCGAAATCGAATCGCGTCTGAGCGAAAGCGTGCGCAAAGGGATTGGCGCGCGCGGCATGAAATTTTCCGATCTTGGCCCGTACAATTACCACACCGGTTCGATGCAAATCGTCTATCGCGACAAAAAAGACGGCAAGCTTCACGGCGTGACCGATGCGCGTCGACTCGGATCGACCAAGGGGCATTGATTCTGTGTAAATTTTAACCCTGCCAGGGTTACGCCGCCAATGCGGCAGGAAAGCTTCTAAGTAAATGATGTCGCACTCTTGAAAATTTCTCAAGCAGGAACAGATGAAACTCGCTTTTACGTCATTCCCGCGCAGCAGGCTGTTGCAGAATAGAAAATTTCTCAATCGCGGCCTTAATTTGTGAAGCGAATGAGCGATATAGTTGCACGTGGGAAGCTCGCTGTAGCTTTGTCGCGAATTTTATTAGGCGTGATCTTATGGAAAATCTATTCTGCAACAGCCTGGCAGGCGGGAATCCAGTCAATCGTACGCAGCTCCTGGATTCCCGCCTGCGCGGGAATGACTTTAACAGGAGTTTCCTTGGCTTCATAGCTGGCACATAACATCAGTGAGTAACTTTTTTCGGAGTGCGACGATTCATCGTCGCCACCAGCAACGACAAACCACTCCAAACGCTGAAACGTTTGACTCCGAAGTTACTTCCTGGTCAAGACGGCAAATACGGTTGGAAGACTGAAAACTTGATAAAAAAATATGAGCAAATTTGAGGCGGAGATTGAACAAGCGGCGCAAAAGCTGGCCGAGTCGGCGAGCGTCCTTTTTGTTACCGGCGCCGGAATATCCGCTGATTCCGGCGTGCCGACATATCGTGGCGTCGGCGGGTTGTACAACGTTGACACGACAGCCGACGGCATGCCGATAGAAGAATTGCTGTCCGGCGAAACCATGGAAAAGCAGCCTGAATTAACCTGGAAATATTTGCACGAAATCGCTTCGGCGTGCAAGGGCGCGCGATTCAATCGCGGTCACAAAGTCATCGCCGAAATCGAAAAGAAATTCCCGCGAGTCTGGACGCTGACGCAAAACGTCGACGGTTTTCATCGCGACGCCGGCGGCAAAAACGTCATCGAGATTCACGGCAACTTGAGCGAACTTAAATGCACTCTTTGCGACTTTCGCGAAATGGTCGCTGATCTGGACGGCCTGGCGGATTTACCGCTTTGTGCAAAATGTGAGAGCGTCTTGAGACCCGACGTTGTTTTATTTGGCGAGCTGCTTTCTCTTGAAAATATCGAGCTGCTTCAAACCGAGCTCGACAAAGGCTTCGATTTGGTGTTTTCTATCGGCACATCCAGCCTTTTCCCTTACATCATGGAGCCGGTTTGGCGAGCAAAACAACAAGGAGCGCCGACGATCGAAATCAATCCTGATGAAACCGAAGTTTCAGGCATTGTGGATTTAAAAGTGCCAACCGGCGCAGCGGAAGCTTTGGACAGGATTTGGGCGACCTATTTGGAAATTAGCGATGCACCCTAACCAAAAGGCGCTGAAAATGTATCGCAATTGTGAGAAACTGTCGTGAGCGCTCAGAAACTTTCATCGGGCGGCTTCTCTGGTCGCTCGAGCAAGACGGAAAAACTTGTCACCGCCGCTGAAAGCTCGATTTTCACTCGGGATCGCTATATTCGCATCCCCACAGGCATTGAGCATCAGTTTAAGGAAAAGGCCGATAAAGTTCATGAACTTCTCTATCGTTCAATGGGGCCGACGACGGACTTGCTGCGATATTTCCCCGACTGTCTCTACCTGGACCGTTTCCGTCAGCTGCCGACATGGGCGGAACGGCAAAGTGAGCCAGTCATTTTGGAAAAGCCAGCCGGTCTAAAGTCCGCCGGGCTTTTTTCGTTCTACGTTGAATACAAATTCTCCGATTCGGAGAGGAAGCGGCCAATTGCGGACATTCCAACGCCGTTTATCGGCATCATCGAACGAGAAGCGTGGCTGACGTATCGCAGACTGACGACGCCAAACCCAAAACTCGGACTTTATCTCGACGAGCAGAGGACGCGGATCGCGCTTTTTTACGCGGCGATTTATGCGCCGGAAAAAATATATGCCGGGTGGGAAGAATGGATCGAGCCAATTGAAAGTCCCGAAGCCGTCCGCAAAAATATATCGCGTCCGAATCAAAAAGCGGTCGGTTTTTCAACCGGCTCGGGCACGCCGTGGATCAATTTTGACATTCGACGACTCAAACCGTTGACAAAATTCCTAAAAGAAGATTTGTTTTGGGAAGCCGAAGAAGCTGAAAAAGCGGCGCATGATTGCAAAATGGATTTAGGCGTCCAATGAACGACGGGCAGGGCACGTTCTTATACCATTTTCCGTGATTTTATATACATAAATGGCCTGTCATTCAGGAAGAATCTATGTCATCGCGAGCATTGGACGACATAGATTCCTTCTGAATGACAGGCCAAGTGTGGACGCCAAACTATGGAAATTGGTATTATTTTCCGTCGGAGATAAGGATAAAAAAAACGCCGATTCAATTTCTACTCGAATCGGCGTTTAAAAGAATTCTCTGTTCTGCTTAGCCTAAAACGTAATACCTACCGAAAATCTCTGCACGTTATCCAGCAAGCCGTAATCTCCATAAGCATAGTCAATTTTGAGCATTGACGAATTCCCCCACAGACGGTAGTGAATCCCGCCGCCAAAAGTTAAGCCTTCCTCAGAATCTTCCCTGAACAAAGTGGAATAACCGCCGCGTACAAAAAACGTCTCGCTGAATGCCAACTCAACGCCGCCGTTCACCGCGCTGCTGTTGTCGTTCGGCTCCATGGCGTCAATGCTAAAGCTGGCGCGGACATTTTCAGCTTTGTAAAATTCTCCTGAAAGTCCGACGCGAAACAATAGCGGCAAGGGGAAAGCGTCCGTTTCAAATTCCGCGTTGACGAATTCAACATTGCCTTGGTTATTCGGATCAGGATCTTCGCTGAAGCGAACGTCCCGCCCGAACATGCGCATGTCCGAACCGAAATTCTGGATGCTTGCGCCCAGGCGGACGCCGTTGAACGGCGTGACGAAGATCGCGCCCAAGTCTGCGGCAATGGCATTGGCGTTGGAGTGCCAGATGCTCTGGTTGATGAATTTCATCGTGCCGCCAATGGTAAATTTATCCGTCAATTGTTTGGCGAACGATAAATTTAATGAAAAATCGCCCGCGTTGAAAAGCTCGCCGGTGCCTTCGGGTTGATCAATCGTGCGGACAATATCTTCCGGCGTGGTCAAGCTGGTTATGCTAGCGCCAATCGTCCCCAAACCGTCAATATTGAAGCCGAAAGCGAAGTAGTTAAAGTTTATGTCTGCGATCCATTCATGATGCGAAAACAGCGCTTCCGCATTTTGCATAAACCCGATCCCGGCGGGATTGGCGTTCATTGAGGTCAACGCGCCTTGCATTGCTGTGTAGGCGTTGCCCATCCCGGCGGAACGCGCGTCAATGCCGATTTTCAGAAATTGCGCCGCCGTCGTGCCGGTTTTGGTGATCGTCTGCGAGTTGTCCAACTGCGCCTGCGCCGTCGCTGTGATGAACAAAAGGCCCGCAAAAACATGGTAAATTCGTTTCATGAGAAATTTCTCCAATCTCATTTCTATTTATCGCGCCATTCCAATGGCTTTTCTCGACAAGGCTACAGCTTCAGCGATTGCGTCCACACTGATTCGTCCGCGCCATTCTTCGATAATTGTTTCCCAAGCAAGTCCTTCCGCCACTTGCTCCAGAACATCCGCAACAAGAATTCGCGTTCCTCGAAACGTCGATTTGCCGTGGCAGATTTCCGGGTCTGCAACAATGTATCGTCCAAAAAGTTGTCGTTTCATTTTTTATCATCCTCGTTGCTTATGCAGCGATTTGTTTGAGCTTTTCCTGAACCCACAAATTCAATAAAGTTTCTTCACTCACGCCCCGTTCCTCGGCGATCTGGCGCATCTTTACAGACAGAGAATTTTCTAAAGGGTAATATCTGCGTTGCGCTTTGATATTCACTTCAAAATCGACTTCTTTTTGCTCTCCAAATTCCGTCGCATCGTGTTCATCCCAGAATGCGCCAATTTCTTGATAGGATTTGGCTTTTGAGACCGCAGTTTTATGTGACATGTTTTTTCCTCTCTTTTGCTGACATATCCCTGGCTGAAACGATAATGGCTCGTTTGTCTTTAGTATAAACAAAAAATATACTTAAGAACCGCTTCTTGTTTGTCTGGCCAAAAGCGCCGAAAACGTTCTCTCCAGATCTGTAGCCTTTTTCCTTGAATTGAAATTTAGGTCTGTTTTCAAGAACTTCGATAACTTCCAATTCCTCAACGTTGTGTTTCCATCGAAGTTTTTCGACGATATCTTCAAGCCAAACTATTCTGCTGATTTCCAACTTTTTGTCTTTATTTATGACATGAAGAGAGCCGTTGAAGCAAGTCTAATCAATGCAAGTGCATCGGCCTCCATTCTGGTTAAGCGAATATTTTATTTGATGATCGCGAATCGCTTAACAACCTCACCCAGCTCCCCGGCATCAACGTGGTAGACGTAAACGCCGTAAGCGACGGGGAAATTGTCCTTCGTCGTCAAATCCCAAAACGCTTGACCGTTCGTCAGCGGCGAATCGTGCTCGATGACGTCAACCAGCTCGCCGGTGATCGTAAAAATCCGAATCGTGCATTGCTGCGGCAGATTGGCGAAGTACATTCGTCGCTGCCCGCGATCTCGAGGATTCTGCCGATCCAGCGGCTCAATCAGGCTCGTTACGACGTAAGGGTTGGGAACCGTGTAAATATCATCGAGACCTGAAGCCGCCTGCGCTTGATCGACGGTGGAACCGCGCGTCGTAAACGTAAACAAGTCATCCTGCGAAAACGGGCGTGTCGTGGCGATGAAGAAAACGTCGCCTGCAACCGGCGGCGTATCCTCGGCTGCTTCCGGCGCCTTCATAGTGAATTCCCAAGAACCGCTCAAGCCAGTTTCGCCCTGCAGAATAATCACACGCTCACCCGGATTCCACAAACTGTCGCGCGTGGCGCTGTTCTCAACGATGACGATGCGCTGACGGGTCGGCATGCGGCCTTTCGTGACATCAAAAACCTGAAAATTGGTTTTGATATAGCCGCGTCGCGTCTGGCTGCTGCTGTCCACCAATTCCGATGAAAAGCGCACTTCATAATCCGCCGGAACGCGGTTGCGCGCCAGATTATTGAATGGTTTTACAGGCACTTCGACATTCGCCTGGCTTCCAGCGACCCAACCCGTCCGTTCTTCGTCGAGATCGAGTTCCTGATCTTCGACGAAAATCTTCATACCGTCAAAAATCGGGTTCGCTTCTTCATTGTTCAACAATTGGCTTTCCAACACTGGGAAATAAGTGTAAGTCGCGATAATCGGATCGTCTTCCGAGATGGCGCCGCCGGGGATGACGCGCAAAAATCCGGCGACAGGATCAAGTTCGTAATCAACGTCGCGCGTATATGTCGCGCCGCCATTGCCCGCCGTCAGTGAAAAACCGCTTTCGTTGATATTTTCATTCAGCAGAACAAATTGATCGACGTTCGCCTCCAGCGATTTAATCTGCGGAGTCAAATCTTCGACCGTGTAGCGCGTCGGGTCTTCCAAAAACGAGACGCGAAACTCGTTGCCTTCTTCAAGTTTATCGGGGTCGATGATATCAATGTTTACCGTTCCGGTGCCCACGCCGGCGGTTTGTGCAATCCCCGCTTCATCCAACCCTCCGGCCTGATAGCCGGCGGCTTGTACGCCCGGAATAACTTCAACGGTGTTAATATCGAGGAGCACTTCGTTGGTTTCCGGATTAATCGTGATTGTTCGCGAGCATTCCGTCGGCGGGTTTTTCAGACTGTCGCTGTCAAAGCCGTGATCGTACGAAACGACGGCGTAATAATACGTCTGCCCGTTAATCACATTGTTGGAATCGACGAAGGAATGCTGCAAGCCGGTGTTGCTGCCAAGATTGTAAAAAACGCCCTGCGGCTTAAACGGCACCGCCGCCAATCCTTCGAATTCATTATCCAAATCCCATTTCGCTGGAGCGCCGTTGACAGTTTTAAGCGGCTCGAGCAGAAATCCAGCGCCGCCCGCATCGGTGATCGTCTGTTGGTCGAGAAAATTCGGGTCAGTGCTGCGATAGATGACGTAGCCTTCAAAATCGTTGGATCGGGACAGCGGATCAAACGTCTCCGTCTCCGCTTTTTGATCCCAATAAAGCGTGACTTTTCGATCTCCGGGCACTGCCGTGACCGTTGGCTTTTCCGGCGGCTTAGCAAATTGGTAGTTCGATTCGAAAATTTGCTGAGCAATATCGGCGTTTTGAGAAAGGTCTTGACGATCTTCGCCAATAATCAACGCGATGGAAAAACGACGGCTTGCTCCGGCGTTCAGGTTAATCGGGCCCGAACCGTAGAGAAAAATGTTGTCCCCGGCGGTGATCGCGTTTAATGTGTCAAATTCACCGGGCTGCATGTACTGGGTGAAAATCTTGTGATCATCAGAGATGCGATTGCCCGCGAAAGGAGGCGCCGCAAAACTGGTTAGGCCGTTTTGGTCGGATTCATCAAGATCGGTGGTCTCAAAATTCGGCTCGCCGGGGCGGCGAATGTCAAACTGGTCTCCCGCAGTCGGCACGCCGTCGCCTTCACCCAAATCGCCGGTGTTCGCCACGCCGTCCTGCCCGACGTCATCAAATTCCGGATCCCAATCGCCGTCGTCGTCAATGCCGTTGAATTGACTTTCGTCGACGAGGCCGTCGCCGTCATTGTCGATGCCGTCGTCCGGATTGCCGGGGCTTTCAAGAAATTTGTAGCCGAAATAACCCGGCGTTCGCCCAGCAACGTCACTGCGGCCGTCCTCATCCCAGGCAAACACCATGTTTTTTTCGATGTCAAAATCCGCCAAGTCGTCCTGCCAGTTGCTCGGGCCGCCAACGTGCGGATCGCCCCACATGCCGAAGAAAACGTCTTTTAAATCCTTTGGGCTTTTGTTGGTAATTTTATACACCAGAAAAATCATGTCTTCAGCGAGCGGATTCGCCCACTGATAGTAGCGGCACTCGATCTCGATCCCAAGCCCCTTGCGCGACGAATCATGAGGAAACGGGTAATATTCGAATTCGCGGTTGGTGCGGTCATCGACCACAAAAAACGATTCGAGATCGGCGTTGCTTGCCCCTTGTCGCAATGCGCCCGGCCAGACATATCTTTTGATATTTGGATTGTACCACCCTTCCGGCCAACTGTCCGGCTTGCCGTCGCCGTCACGGTCGAGATCGTTGCTCGTGGGGATTCTTTCGTTCAACGGATCAGCAAATGGAACGCCTTGATCGTTGAACGCCAGCGGCTCCCAGCCCCAGAACTCACTCAAATCCGGCGCAACTTCGCCGCCGTTGGAAACCAGTCCGTCACTGATGATAATCGTTTTCCAAATGGGATTGCCGTCGGAGTCCAACACAGGCTGGCCGTCGGCAGTTGTGTCCATGTAGGCGTCAATGTGGCTCTCCGCCGGAACCTCGACCTCGGTGATGATGAACGGACCGAATTCATAGCCGTAACCCAAGCCCTCCCAGACGATATCCGTCGTGCGGTTGCCGGGACTGGAAATCGAGCCGAAATTGGTGATCTCGGTGATGATTTTGTTGCCGTTGATGATAGCGCGCTGGCGACGCAACACCTGATCGTCATTCAGCGGTGAACGCTTCGCCAGACGGTCGCGTACGCGCTTGTACACCTTTTCGCGCCAATTGTAATACTTGTCGTGATCGCCGCGAGACCAGTCCTTCTGCGGCCCGTTCTTGTACCATGCCGCCGAACCGCGCTTGGGCTTATCATTTTCCTCGCCGGACTCTCCGGCAAAAGCCCAAAACGCCGCTCCCGCGTAAAGCAAAGCGACAAAAACGTAAATCGAAAACTTCATTCGATTGTGACGAAACATGAGATTCCTCTGGGGTTTATGGGTAACTCTTAAATGCCCATGCTAAAGAAGATATTGATACATTAAGCACTTGGCTAAACAGTTTATTTAGCCAATAGCTGGGACTAAGAGAAAAGTGTTCAAGTCAATCTCGAAATCCAGTTGAGAGCCTATCAGTTGCCTAACAACATCTAATGCCGACGCGCTTGTTTCAGAATCACAGATATTGGGCTGGTATTCTCTATTGCTATGCACAATTTTATTCCGAGAATTTCTTATTTTGTCGATTTGTACAAACAATTCGTAAGGCAAGTTTTCCGTTAGTTCAAGGATGTTTGAAATTATACTGATTGAAAACTCACGGCCTGTGAGAAATTCTAATCTTTTTCTATTTATTCGCTTACTACCATTGCTATACTCGATATTTTGAGCTTTTAACCAAGCTTCCCATTGATCGTTTATAGTAGCTTCGATGATAAACCATGAAATGATGAGAGATGTATCATAATTTGCAGATTTGTATTCGCCCAAGCTTTTTGCGAGCTTTGCCAAAGCATGGATCATTCGTTTATTGTGGAAAGCTATCTCAAACTCGCGAAATAGCTTGTCAAATACAGCTTTGCTAACAACAGTTCGTTTGTCAATTCGACTATCTAACTCAAGAGGCACATCTTTGTTAAAAGTTGTGAGAAAACGAGCTGTTTGTAAATGACTAGCTAGGCTTAATTTAGGGATAGTAAAACCTGCAAGTCCATCATCCGAAAATGTAACACTAAACGCATCTTTAATGGTTATCTCTAGATGATCAAAATATCTTTCTTTCTGAACGTTCAAAAAAGCCGATTCAAAAAGGATCAAAATAGCATTTAAGTAAACCAACATGTCAGCCCAGATTTTTGATAACTCTTGAGCTTCTAACAAACCCACTGGTTTATCTTTCGTCAGGTCTGAAAACTGAGAATGTTGAAACAGAAACAGACCGTCGCGACATATTTTGAGATTGTAGTCGGCTGTTTCGTGTTCATATACAACCTCACCCATTAGTTCTGTAAATTCTTGTTCCCAATTCGGATAGGGTAAAGTTTCAATGATATTTATCCCAGCCCAAAAGGGCTTATGAGTATAGAAACCAACATAAAATTCATACATAATTTATCAGTCTAAGCTGGCGAGGGTAGAACTCTTCACAAATTGCTCTCTGGAGAAGTAACAAATGACATTAAGGTCGGATCGAAAATTCTCTGATCTGCCAATTCTTAAACCCTTCCGCTATTTCGTCAAAATTATCATCTTTCCAGACAGAGATATTTCGCAGTTCTTTTTGCCAATCGCCTTCCGGGGCGGAAAGAAACTCCTTTTTGAGCACCTGAAAGAAATGATAAAACTTCCTCATCTGCGCGTCATCTAACTGCGAAATCTCGTTGAGTAATTTTTCTTTATACGTCAGCATGGGCCGCCCCATTTGATCTCGTCTCAAATATTTCAGGCGGCGCTTTTGTGACAGAACAACGAACTAAAAAATTGTTCTGTCATGGTTCTTCAAAACAGGTTCTTTTCCACGAGCATGTTAATCCTGTTTGGCGGCGAATTCTTCAGGCGCATCAATTTTGATTTTCTCGAGCTTAGGCTCAATATTCCGTATTTCACTGCTCTTTTTCGCAAATGAAATCACTTTCTTCCCGCTGAGTTTTTGGCGCTTTTGATAATTTCGCACGATTGCGAGCAAATCATACTCAAATTTAGCCGCATGTTCCTGGCGGACTTTATGAATTTCTTCGATGATCGGATCAGTCCACATAATCATGTTTTAACTGTTTTCATCAACAAGAATGTTTATTATTTCTTCAACAACTTGTCTCAAATTTACAGGCTCGCTTTCCACGATTTTACCAGGATAGTGCTTATGATCCGGGAAGCTGGCAATTTCGCGATGATGCGGAACGTTATCATAACGAAAGATTAACTTTCCGTCGCCGTCCATATAGTGATAGCGATATTTGAACCGGTCGGGAGAAATCGATTCCGTAAATTCAAGAACGGAGCCGTCGTAGAAGGCGATCTTTCCATCAGCAAACAAAACTCCTAGAGATAAGTCGAGATCGTAATCCGTCGTAATGTCGGTGCTGTACCAATCCGCTATCTTGCAGGCAATCAAAATATCCTGAAGACGCAGATCAAGATTCATATTTCACGCCTTCGAGATCAGCTATCTTTTTTTCAAGAAGATTTACAGCGTTGGCGTAATGGTCCCACTTCAGCCAATCTTTCTTGTCTCCCAATTGACCTTTGTTAAATAAATCGCTGAACGTCGCGGTCTTCATATCGTTCGCTTGCTCGAAGCGTGCAAGCTTTGCTTGATAGGCCGTGAGTTTTCGTTCTAAAATCTGCTTGCCAATCCCGATGCTTTCCTGCACCGTCAATAAAGCGTTTTTGTCAACCAAAACCTTCGCATACTTTGCCATACTCAAGTCCTTGATATATGCATGACAGGATGTTGAACTCTCTTAATTTTGCTAACAGCCTGCCGCCTAAAAACCTTCAGCCTGTCTTTAAAACTCAAAACTCATCCCGCCGCGTACAAGTCTGGGCGCGGTGTAGTAAGTCGGACGAACCTGGTACTCGCTCCAGGTGTGAACGCCAGGCTCGCCGTAATGGCTGATAAACTCCCGCGTTTCCTGACTACTGCGATTGACGAAAGTGTAGGCCGCACTCCCGGTATCATCGAACACAAAGCGCTCGTTGCGGCGATCCAACAAATTGAATACGCGCACAAAGCCGACAAAACTGTAGCGTCCAATATTAAAACTTTTCGAAGCGTTCATGTCAATGCCCAATTGCCACGGCTTGCGCCCGCTGTTGGCGTCTGGGACGTAGTTGGCGAAGGGGATATTCGGCGTGTGAGGCCAGCCGCTGCTTGCCGAACCGATGAAACTTACACTCCAGTTACGGGGCTCGCTCAAAGTGACAGTCGCATTCAACACGTGCGTTTGATCCCAGCCGAGAGGCACGATGCGCTTTTCTTCTTCAATGCCGGAAAGAGCGCTGAAGAAAAATGAGCCTGAGCGGACGTCGTTGCCGTCAGTCGTTTGGAAGGTATAATCCAGCCACGCTTGCAGTTTTGAGGTTTGATCGTAGCGTTTGTTGAGACTCAAAGTGAAACCGCGCACCGAACCGTAATCTTTGTTCAAATAAACGTTGTAAGTGCTCGGGCCAAATCGCGCCGATTCATAGCGGATGGTTTGCAGCGCCAGCAGGTCGCGAATGTCTTTGCTGAACACGCTCAACTCGAGCGCCATGAAATCGCCGAACTGCTGCTGCAGGCCAAATTCGTAATTGACTGTTTTTTCAGGGTTAAGATTGGAATAGCCAAGAGTCGGCGTATTGCCTGCGCCGAAAATTGACGTTTGGTAAAGACGGCGCAAGGTCGGCATTTGGTAAAAATGACCGTAGGAAAAATGCAAGATGCCGGTATCGGTAATCGGGAATGCGACGCCGAGGCGCGGGGAAACGCGTTGCTTAATCGTCGCTGGAACTTGCTCCCCTTCCGGATCGAGTAAGTTGACGGGATAGCTTGAATTAGGATCGTAGCGGTCGAAGCGGACGCCGGCGTTGACGATGAAGCTGTTGTATTCGATTTTGTCTTGAATATAGCCAGAAATGTAAGTGATGTCGCGGTCGTAGAAAGTATGCGTCGGCGATTCGTTTTCCGGCAGCACGGTCGGTGCGCGGAAGAAAATATTGTCGTAGAGCACCGTCGCGTTTCTTTCCTGCAAATTGTCGTGCCTTACACTCACGCCGGTTTTAACTTCATGGCGCGGATGCAATTGTGCAGTATAATCAATTTTGAAGCCTCGTGATTCAGATTCACGAAATGAACGCCCCATTTGCGTGCCGCTAAAAACAAAATGCGGCGAACTCGGCTCGCCGATTTGACGGCTCGTCGGCACGTAGCGCGGATCGTTTTCGTTTTCAAAAACGAATTGTCGAAAGTCCGTCGTACTGAGAAAAACGTGCGCCTCATAAAAGCTTTTCGTGAAAGCGTGGTTAATTTTGAGAGAATAGTTGTAGTTGTCGTCGCGCAGATGGTACCTGCCGTCAGGATTGAATTTGTAGGCATGGGAATAGTTTTGCCATCTTCCGCGATCATACAGCATTTGAGCCGAAACCTTGAAATTCGGAGCCAATCGCCAAGTCAATTTGCTAACCCAATTAAAATCGGTTCGCGGGTTCATCGGAACGAAAGCGCTGTCGCCGGAAAGTTCAATATACCAATCATCACCTGCAAAATTGGCCGAATCGCTCGGCAGATGCTGGCGAATGCCGTAGTGATAGCCTTCGCGATCAGAGTAGCGGCCGCTCAAATTGAAAGTCAATTTGTTGCCCATTCCGGGAATAGGGCCGTTCAGCGCACCTTCAAAAACGTGGCTGGAAAACGGATCGCGATCATCGATATTGGTGAAAACGTCATTTGCATTGGAAATATAATCGCCGGTGTAGGCGGAAAAACTGCCGTGATAATCGCGCCCGCCTTCTTTCAGTGAAAGATTGATAATGCCGCTCATCGCATTGCCGTACTCAGCGTTAAACGCGCCGCTGACAACTTTCAATTCTTCCAACGCTTTGTTCGAAACGTTGGTCGCGAGGCTGTTGGTAAAAAACGGGTTGGAAACGGAAACCCCGTCGATGTAGTAACCGATTTCGTTGGTGCGTCCGCCGCGGATGTGGATTTCACCACCGGCGCCAGTGTTTACACCCGCCTGGGTCGTCACAACGCCGAAAAACGATTCCACCGGCAAATCCTTGATTTCCGCCGCCGTTGTGACTTTCTGCGAAGCAGTTAAATCTTTTTGTACCAACGGCCGTTCAGCAACGATGACGACTTCCTCGCCGGCAACCGCCTCTTGTGACATGGAGAAATCCTGCCGCGTCGTGTTGCCGATGCTGATGCGCAAATTTTCAACGCGCTGGGTTGCGTAGCCGATAAACGAAGCGCGCAGCGTATAGTCACCCGGAGGGATATTCAGGATCACGTATTCGCCGTTGTTGTCCGTTGCGGCGCCGCGATTTGTGCCGTCGACGATAATATTGACCCCAGGCAATGCTTCGCCGGATTGTCTGTCCACGACTTTTCCGGCAAATTTTCCTGTGTTCGCCCAGAGCGGCGAAACGACAAATAGAACAGCGATAATTAACCCAAAACGTCTTGTGATTTGGGAACGCAACATATTTATACTCCTCCAGAAAATTCGATTATCCGGTTCAGAATTATTTTTTTGGGATAGCAAAGGGAAGCTTGTCTTGCAACAAGATCGGCGGCGAGCGTTAAGTTCATCAAGGCGATGCGCTTGTAAGCAAATCGTGTCTCACTTATTTTTTTGTAGTCGTCAAACAAGGCAAAATATAACGTGACCGAAACATAAATTCCAGAAAAAGTTTACCAGCCCTTTTGTTGAAAATCGCTTGTTCAAGGCGGCGATTTCTTTAGATTCGCGGGTTCGTAAAGCCTTCTTCACCGCCCGCCGACGGTGTTCGCAAGCAGCCAAAAGCACCTGAACCTCAAAACTGAATTCAACCATGACAAAAGAACCTTCCATCCGAGCCGCACTCTTGGGCTGCGGCCTGATGGCGCGGCATCATGTCACGCACATTTTACAGCATTTCCCAAAGACGGAGTTCCCCGTTGTCTGCGATCCTTCGGAAGAAGCCTATGCCGAAATGAGCAAGATATTCCAAAGAGCGGGCAGAGACGTTCCGCCAAATGAACCGATTTTGGAAAAACTCCTCAACGATTTTGCAAAAAATCTGGACGCTGTTTTCATTATCACGCCGCATGCCGTCCACCACGACCAAGCGAAAGCATGTCTTGAAGCCGATCTTGACGTTCTTCTTGAGAAACCTATGGTTATGACGGCGCACGAAGCCCGGAGTTTAATTGAAGTTCGCGACAACACCCAAAAACATCTTGTCGTTGCCTTTCAAGGCAGCTTGTCACAGGAAGTGAGAAAAGCGACGAGAATGCTGCAATCAGGCGAGCTGGGCACGGTATTGAACATCAACGCTTCGATCTGGCAAAACTGGGCGACGCTTTCCGACGGCACCTGGCGGCAGCAACTGGAGCATTCCGGCGGCGGATTTTTGTTCGATTCCGGCGCGCATATGCTAAACACCGTTTCAGACCTTGCGGGCAAAGATTTTGAAGAAGTTTGCGCCTGGACGGACAGGCAAGGTCGCACGGTTGAAATTCTGGCGGCGGTTATCGGCAGGCTCAAGTCCGGCGCATTGGTGACATTGACGGGTTGCGGCAACACCATTCCTTCCTGCGCTTCAGACATTCGTGTTTTTTGCACCAAGGGCATTCTCCGCACTGGCGCCTGGGGAAAGTTTCTGGAAGTGCAACTCGAAGGACGTGATCGTTTGGAGCCGGTACCTGTGCCAAAGTCACGGGGCGTTTGGGAACAGTTTCAACTGGTGCGAGCAGGGGAAATCGAAAACCCGTCTCCGCCCGAGGTCGGGCTGCGTATGGCGGGATTATGGGATGCCATTCAAGCGTCCGCGAGACGAGGCGGCGCGCCGGTGGAAGTTTGAACATTCCCAAAATTGTCCGGTGGTGAGAAAATTGTGATACGTCAGTATTTATTAATTGATGCTGCGCACTCTTGGAAATTTCTCAAGCAGCACCAGGAAAGCGTTGCTTTTACGTCATTCCCGCGCAGGCGCACGCGCGATAAAAAGAATGTGGATAACTCAAATCAGTCCCGGAGGGACGGTCGAGAATAGCCCGCCAGTTGACTGGCGGGAGAGGGATCAGCCGTTTTTTCGAGTGAAGTCCCGGCAGGGACGGCTGAGATTTTTACACGATGCCGAACTTCAATCGTCCCTTACGGGACTTCATGGAAATCAGGCGTAACTTCAGTCCAGCCAATGAATTGGCTGGCTATTTTCGAATGTCCCTCCGGGACAAGGTACAAGTTATCCACAACCTTTTTATCGTGCGTGCGCGCAGGCGGGAATCCAAGGGCTGCGCACGATTGACTGGATTCCCGCCTGCGCGGGAATGACGTAAAAGCGACTTTCACCTGGTGCTGCTTGAGAAATTTTCAAGAGTGCGTAACATCAGTTATTACTTAGTGTCCATCCGTAGCTTTCTCAACTCTATGATAAACAATATATTAAATATTCT